>NZ_BAAHAR010000032.1:0-106360 GCF_054777395.1 Nocardiopsis oceani | reverse complement strand
CGATGCCACGCCACGAAGGTTACCTACGAGCAGGTTCTTAGTGACCCTTTCACCCCACCGCGAACGGCATACCGCCAGGTCAGCGCGCTACCGATACGAAAATCTCCCACCCTTGGGTGAACTCAGGTCTGACCTGTATCGAGGAGATCGACTACGGGCTCCACCCCCAAGCGCTGGAACTGCTCGTGGAACGCATACGCGAGGCGAGTGAACGCACCCAGTTCCTCATAGCGACCCATTCGCCGGCACTGGCTGACAGACTCAGGACAGACGAGCTCTTCGTCTGCGAACGGGACCATGACGGGGCTTCGCGGATCCCGGCGATAGACCGGGAACAGCTGGAGGCCATCGTTGAGCGGAGTGAGGATCTCCCCTTGGGTGAATTGTGGTTCTCCGGGGTTCTGGGCGGTGGTCTGTGAGCGGTCGGCACCGGCGTAAGGGCCGTGGCAGCCCCGTCGTGGTCATCGCCGGTGAGGACCGCAACGACCGGGAGAGCCTGAAGATCCTGCTGGAGAAGGAACAGCCGAATCTGCGCGGAAGAATCGTGCAAATCGGCGACACCGTTCGCCTTCACAAGGCAACGGGCGCGAACCTCGCCAAGCGGGTGCCTGCGATCCTGAACAAGGCAGAGGGTGTCGCCGAGAAGCAGGGGCAGGGGACCCAGATCGCCTGTCTCTACGTGCACGAGGACTTCGACACTGTCGACGCGCGAACCCTGCTCGCCGAACCCGCCGCGCTCGCAGTGCCCGCCTACTCGCCGACTTGGTGCTCATAGGCCTGCCGCACCAGGCCCATGATGTGGTTCAGGTCCGAGCCCGTGTCCAGTTCGACCTGGACGTTGCCGTTGCCCCACTTACCCCTACCGGTCACGTCCGTCGCGAGTCCGCGCGCATCGTGCAGCATCTCGAAGGGCATATTCAGGGTGAGCTTCAGACGCTCTGTCTGCGGGACCACGTCGACGAAGTTGGTTTCGGCCTTGTAGGCGACGTAGTTCTTCAGGAATGTCTCGGTGACGGCCTCGTCCAGGGCCATGACCTCGCCCCTCAACTTGTCGAAGAGCTCCCGGGGGCCGGGACGGAACAGGTTCGGGTGGTCCTCGATCGAGTACCCCGACTCGGGGGCAGGCTGCGCCGTGGCAGTGACGTCCTCGGGCGGGGTGGGGCGTGGCCAGATCTGCACGGCCTGCGCGGCCAGTCTTTCGGCGCGTTCCACGATGGCCTGCTCGTCCCAGGTCTCCAGGGAACCCAGCCCCCTGTTCAAGCGGAGCGGGCTCTCCCTGAAGCCCCCTTCCATGTCCTGCTTGAGCTGGAACGGGAGGTCGGCGTACTCGGAGTTGTAACCCGTCAGGGTCAGGTTTCCGAGAGTGTGCAGGTAGCGCGCGTGCACGGAGTCCCATTCCGCACCGAGGTCGTTGCGCCACTGCTGGGAGAGGTTCTCGTTCTGCGGCAGGATGTGCTCGATCGTGTAGTCCTCGATCGACACGTGCTCCTTGCGGCCGAAATTCTCAAGCCGCCGAAGGAGGTACGAACGCCGCTTGAAGCTGTACATGTCGCCCGTGGTCAGTTTTTCCGTGAAGTCCTTGTCGGTGGGGAAGGCCCGGTAACTCTTCATCCCCAGCAGGTGCGTCTGGACGCTCTGGACGTACCGTCCCTTGTCGATCGACCTCGTGAAGGTGCTGAACGTCCTGTTCAGGGAGTTGGTCGGGACACGGCACACGGCGCGGCGGAAGATGTAGGACGTGACCATCTCGACGATCGAGACCAGTTCGTCCCTGCTGAGAACCATGCTCTGGTAGTCGGTGTACAGCTCCAGCAGCAGCGGATAGACGACGTCCGCCTTGATCTCCCGCAGGTCCCGGAACGCTTCGGCGAGCTCCTTGTCCGCCTCATGTCCCAAGGCGACGGCGCAGTACCTCGACGAGTAGGAGCGGAGCTCCTGGACCAGGGAATCGACAGTTCCCCCGCCGGCTGTGTGGATCTTCGCGTATTCCTTGAAAGCCCCGTAGACGTCCCCGAGACGCGGGATCTCCCCGGTCACGACCGTCAGGTAGTGGCGTACGAAGCTGTCGAACTGTTCCTCGTAGGCGGCCTGGCCGAAATCCGTCTCCATCGGTCGCCAGTAGCCGTTGTACAGGCTCTCTTGGTGGCTCGGCTTCAGCCCCATCAGCACGAAATTGCGGATGAGGTCGGCCTGCGACAGCTGGAGCCCCGTGGAGTTCATTGACTCGAAAATCAGTTGCGGGTTGTCGTACGTGCGGTCCAGCCGGATGTCCACAACGACCAGTTTGCTCAGGCCCCGGCACACGGCTGCGAGATCCGTGCCCGGTTTGGTGAGGTGGTCCAGGAAACGCTCGTAGTTCTGCTGCACCCTCTCCGAGGGGGCCGAAGGCAGAGCGTTGCCGTGGACGATCGCCTTCAGAGTGTCCCGGTCCTTCTCGGAGAGCAGGAGCCTGAAGTAGTCCTCACCTTCCTCATCAACGTTTACCAAGTAACGGTTGCGCAGCTTATTCGGAGAGAACCCACTCCACGGCTCACGCTCGCCGTCCGGGAAAGCGTCCAGGGCGCGGGCCAGCGCCGCAATCAGCAGGGTCAGGGTTGTGATGCGCTGCTGTCCGTCGATGACCAGATCGGGCTCCTGCGTGGTCAGGTTCGAAAGGCCCTTCTCCACGTGAACGATCGATCCGGTGAAGTGCGACTGCAACTCGTCGTCGCTCCCCGCACGCTCGATGTCGGACATCAGCTGATCGCATTCGGCCACCGACCAGGAGTACGCGCGCTGGTAGATCGGGATCACGAACTGGTGGCTCTTGTAGAGCAGACCGAGCAGCGGTGTCTCAGAAGCCTTCACAGTGTCAGAGCACCCTTCTTGTTCGTCCGGGGAGGAGTTCTCTGCGGGGGTCCCGACCCAGATTAGTGCTGGCGTCTGACGGCGTAGCCCTTTCCCGGGTAGGGCAGATAGGCGGTGGGGCTACCCGGAGGCAGAGGAAACCGAACGGATCGGCCCCCCGGGAGGACGGGGAGAGGAGTAATGTCCTGGCGAAGTACCACTCCCGCAGCCTGCCTCTGCTCTCCGATCGGCTCGAATGCACGTGACCGCCCCGCCTCCCACCGGGCTGCTCAAGGGCGCTTCATCATTCGGGAGATCTACCGCGGTCACAGGACCACTCCCGAGCGTTTCCGGTCAGCCGTGGGGCAGCCGCCTCATCGAACGGCCTGAACCTCGGTCGACTCCGTGATCCACAGTGGTTCACCGTCCCCGCAGACGACGCGCGGGCCGTCGGCGGGCTCCAGGCTGGTACGTTTCACCACGAGCAGCTGGGAACCGACCTCGGCGACCGGGCTCCCGGCTGAGCGCACGAAGCGGTGGGTCCTGACCTGGTTGTGGATGGTGCGGGCATCGTCGGACCAGCGGATGCGGGAGAACCCCTCCTCCATGAAACCCGCGTAGGAAGCCTGGCCGTGGTCCTGCGGTTCGCCCGGGTCCCCGTCGGCGACGCGGGTGAGAGCCGTGCGGAGCAGTTCATAGGTGACCGGCATGGCGTCCGTGCAGTAGTTCGCCCAGCTGATGTCGTCGGCCAGCGGTATGCCGTCCTTCTGGGCGAGGATGTTGCCCGTGTCGAAGTCCTCGTCCATCCGGTGGACGGTGATACCCCCGGTGCGGTCTCCGTTGCGAATGGCCCAGAGCAGCGGCGCCGGGCCCCGGTACTCCGGCAGCATGGACACGTGGACGTTGATCACGCCGTGCCCGGGGATGTCCAGCACGGACCGGGGAAGCTTCCACGCGAAACCGAAGACGATCAGGAGGTCGGGGCGGTAGCTTTCCAGAGCGAGCGCCAGACCCTCGACACTTCCGGGGAGCAGCAGGTCCATCCCCGGCGGAACAGCGCCGAGGATCGCCGCGGTCATCTCACCCGCATCGCCGAGATCGGGTCCACCGGAGCGCAGAGAACGCCCATAGAAATAGGCGACCGGATGGTGTCCGGAATCCGCGCAGGCCGCGTGGATGGTAGAGAACTCGTCGGGTCCGGACGAGATGATGCAAATGCGGAGAGGGACTGACATCTCGCTGTTTCTTTTTGAACGGGGGTGCTGGCTGTGGGATGCCGGGTTACTTCAGGTTGTATTCGTGGTGCGGAAAAGCAATATTCCATGCTGACTCGAACGCTTCTACGCACACCTTCACCACGTCCGAGTCGGTGCTGATCTCATTTCCGACCCAGCCGCCGTCCCCGGTGAAATGGTTGAAAAGTACCTTTGTGCTGTCGATGATCCAGCAGTCATTGCCAGGCAGGGCCAGGCCGGAGGCGCGCGTGCGTGGCAGCCAGCGAATGTCCTCCCCGGCCGCGATGTTCTGGGGTGTGCCTTCGTGCTCGAAACGGATGTACTCGGTCACCGGCTCGGAGACGATCCGCACTCGGCGCAGGCGCACGTTCCGCTCCGCGGTGGCCCGCATCAGATCGAGCCAGCCAGCCTTGCTCCGCGCGTCATCCTCAGGCCCCCAGTCGCCGACGCGCCACCTCTCGACGTCCTCCTGTTCCTCCGCTACCGCGTAGTGGTCGCGCATCTCCAGGTGGTAGGCGGATTCCCGACACCCGTGGAACAACCGTGCCCAACCCGCCGCGTCAAGTGACTCCACTCGAGCCCTCCTTCGGCAGGTAGTCGAACAGGCTGGCCGGAACGCGGACGACCGTTTCTCCGCCGGGGATTTTCATCTGTTCCACATCGCTCGGGTCGCTGACGACGTATCCCTGGACGATGAAATCTCCGCTTTCCTCATCCTGGTACAGCCTGGGCGAACCACCCTGGCCGGTGGATCCGCCGACGAACTTGATTCTCATGCGTACCTCGCGTCTCGCAGCGTCGTGAACCGTGGTTAAGCGCCGATCGGGTACAGGGAGAATAACAGGCGGAGTGGTTGCGGAGAAGGAGTCTCATGGCCCTTGTCCGGGATGGGAATAATGGGTCTTATGGTGACCGCATCCGAAGGGTTGCCCGATTCGGGCTTCGAGTTCGGGGTAGGTCTGCCAGGCGGCTGCGGCGGAGACGGACGGGAGCTGATGTGAACCAAGGGCCGAGACCGCACAACCATGGTGCGGATTCTGATTCGAAAGTCCGAAACACGCTTTCAGGATCGACCGGTAGTGGGGTGATCCAAGCGCGTGACATCGGGGGTGACGTGCATTTTCACACCCCCGCATTGGTTTCCGCGCTTCGTCCGGCTCAACTCCCCGGCGATCTGCGAGGGTTCGTCAACCGCACCGATGAAGTACGGAGCCTGGATTCCCTGCTGGATGATGTCTCCGCACCAGCCCAGAGCAGTGGAGCCCTACGGGTGGCTCTGGTCGTGGGCACTGCCGGAGTAGGGAAGACGAGTCTGGCCGTTCGCTGGGCGCATCGGATCAAGAACCACTTTCCCGACGGACAGTTATACGTCAACCTGCGCGGATACGATCCGGGGCCGCAGACGGAGACCACGGACGTACTCGGCCGTTTCCTGCGGGCCCTGGACGTACCGTTGGACCATATCCCCACCGGGGAGGAAGCACGTGCGGAACTGTTCCGCACTGTGACGGCAGACCGGCACGTGCTCATCGTCCTGGACAACGCCGCCGGGGCCGGGGACGTCAGGCCGCTCCTCCCCGGCTCTCCGAATTGCCTGGTCGCGATCACAAGCCGTACACGCATGTCTGGTCTGGTCATACGGGAAGGGGCACACCGGGTGAGTGTGGAGACGCTGTCACAAGCAGAATCGGTGCGGCTGCTGCGCACCGTCATCGCCGGACACCGCACAGGAGATGCCGACAGCGACCTCGCCGAACTGGCCCTCCTCTGCGCCCGGCTGCCACTGGCGCTACGCATCGTGGCCGAGCGGGCCGCCGCACGACCGCACATGCCGCTAGGCGACCTGATCGCCGAGCTGCGCGACGAGTCCGGTATCTGGGACGCGCTGTCGGCGTCCGGAGAGGCCGGGCCAGAGGAAGCCGACGCGGTCCGCACGGTCTTCGCGTGGTCCTACCGGGCACTCACGCCACCCGTAGCCCGCATGTTCCACCTGCTGGGGTTGCATCCGGGCTCCGAATTCTCCGTCGAAGCCGCAGCAGCCCTGGCCGCCGTCACCCCGGACCGTGCCCGGCGGTACCTGGACGTCCTGACCGGTGCGCACCTGCTGGAAGAGTGCGGTCACGACCGCTACCAGTTCCACGACCTGCTGCGGGCCTACGCCACTGACCAAGCCCGGGAAGCGGAATCGGAGGACGAACAACAGGGAGCGCTGAGGCGCGTCCTGGGGTGGTACCTGCACTCGGCCGACGCGGCCGCCCGGGCCGGATCAGCCGCGTACACCATGCCCCTGGCCCTCGAACCACTGGACGAAAGCGCGGCGGAGTTCGACGAGGCCAAGGCGGCGATCCGCTGGTACGAGGCCGAACGAGACAACCTCATCACCTCCGTACGGATCGCCGGTGGCCACGGCATGAACCGGATCGCCTGGCAGATCCCCGCGACACTGACCATGCTCATCGCCGACCGGGAACCGGCCGACACGTGGCTGCCCGCCCAACAACTGGCCCTGTCCTGCGCCCGTGCCGCGGGCGACCGGTACGGAGAGGCGGTCACCCTCGACAACCTCGGGATCGCCTACCGGCACCTGTTCCGTCTGGACGAGGCCGACGCGTGCTTCGGCGCCGCGTCGGCGGCCTTCCGGGAACTCGGCAACACCTTCGGGCAAGCGCGGGCCGCCAACGGACGGGGAGTCGTCCGCATGTTCGCGCACCGGTTCGAGGACGCCGAGTCCTGCTTCGAGCAGGCGCTGGAACAGGCGGTCGAACTCGATGATCCGCTCTACGCGGGGGCCTTCACCCGCAACCTCGGCTGGGCACTCCTGGAGCACGGAGCGTCTGAACGGCGCGACCGGGCCGAGGAACTGCTGAACCGGGCGGCCGCCACCCTGGCGCAAACGAACGAGCCCCTGGAACAGGCCGAAGCGCTGACCCTCCTGGCGGCGGTACACCGACAGGCGGGACGTCACGCGTCGGCTCAGGAAACGGCGGAGCGCGCCCTGTCCATCGCGGAGACGGCAGACGGAAAACTGTTCGAAGGACTCGCCCTGCTGGAACTGGGGCGGATTCTCCTGGCGCGTGAACAGGAGACCGAAGCGCTCGGCTACCTCCACCAGGCCGCCGCCCTCTTCCCGCGAGTGGGCCGTCTCGACCTTCAGGCCGCCGCCTGGGACGCCACCGGTGAAACCCACCTGGCACGCGGGCGGGCAGAGGACGCCATAGCGTTCCACCGGCAGGCGATCGCGGCCTTCCGCGGCAAGGGAGACCGGTGGTCCGAAGCCGGCGCGCTGGCCCGCCTCGCTACAGCACTCACGGTGCAGGGAACCCTCGGCGAAGCACGCGACCGTCGCCGCGAGGCGTTGCGTCTGCTCGAGTCCTTCCCCGGGGCGGCGGCGCAGGCACGGCGGGCCGAAATCGAGGCCCAGGCAGAAGCCTCCGACGCGTGAGCGGACGGTCAGGCAAGCAAGGTGACCCCGGCTCGCAGGGATTTGTGGGTCTACCCCGGCGCCCGCCCCTCGGCACAGACCACCGGCACCCGGAGCCCGGCCATGGCCTGACCGAATCCAGAAACCCGTACGCGATGCGGGCCGCTCCCTGAGACCCCTGCTTGCGGGGACAGCCGTTGCTCCGACCTGTCTGGAATCCTCAGTCCTGTCCGGAAACTTCGGGGATCCATCGTGACCGGTCCCAGGAATCCGCACACGGCCTGAGTGCTGCTCCCTGGAGCTAGCGCCGTAGGGAACGGGTTTTCCGCGGAATCGGCCCCTCCTGAGAAGCCGGGAGCGGAATAATGTCCGCGTGCCCCACGTCCTGACCCCGCGTCACACCGTCCCCCGGACGACGCTGAGTCCTGCACACCGACCCGACGAGAGGACCGCCCCGCAGTGAGCGTCTACCAGCACTACGACTTCCGCGCACTGGACCGGCCGCTGGACGAGAAACAGTGCGCGCAACTGCGGGCCCTGTCCAGCCGGGCGCGCATCACCGCGACCTCGTTCACCAACGAGTACCACTGGGGTAACTTCCGAGGCGACCCGGTCAAGCTCATGCGCACCCACTTCGACGTGTTCGCCCACTTCGCCGAGCCGGGCACCAGGCAGTTCATGATCGCCGCGCCGAGCACGCTCCTGCGCCCCCGCGACATCGAGCCCTATCTGCTCACCTACGACGCCCACTACACCACCGGCGCGGGCCGGACCGTCATCTCCCTGTTCTCCGATCACGAGGAGACCGAATTCCTCGACTTTCCGGCGGGCCTGGCGGGCATCGCCCCGGTACGGGCCGAACTGCTCGCGGGCGACCGGCGGCTGCTGTACCTGGCCTGGCTGCTGTCGGTGCAGGCCGACGACGAGCTCGACGACGAAGAGATCGAACCCCCGGTCCCCGCGGGACTCGGCGACCTGAGCGCCCCTCTGCACGCGGTGGCGGATTTCCTGCGCATCGACCACGATCTCCTCGAGGTAGCCGCTCAGGAGTCACCGCACCTGCCGACCGGGACCGGGCAGGGCAAGGAAATGGCGCGGTGGATCGAGGAACTGCCGGACAAGGAGAAGAACCACCTGCTGCGGCTGGTGGCCGAGGACAAGCCCGCCCGGGCGCGGGCCCGGATGCTCCAGGCCTTCCAGGAAAGCGGCCGCGGCACCTTGGTGGTTGCCGAGGGATCCAGGACCGTGCGGGACTTGTGGACGGCCGCCGGGGAGCGCCGCGCCCGGAGGGAACAGGAGGCAGCTGCGCGGGAAGCCGAGCGGGAACGCCAGTGCAGAGAGGAGGCCGCCGCCGCCCGTGAAGCCCGCTTGGACGACCTGGCCGGGCGGCGCGAGCAGGCGTGGCAGGAGGCCGAGGACCGCATCGCCACCAAGCTCCCCGAGGGCTACGACCGAGCCGTGGCCCTTCTGGCCGACCTGTCCGCCCTGGCCGAACGCGAGGGGGAGCAGCCCGCCTTCGCGCGGCCGCTGCGGGAGTTGCGTGAACGGCACCGGCGCAAGAGCACGCTCCAGCGCCGGATGGACGAGGCCGGTTTGGAACGCTGACCCGCGCCTGCTGGCGTCATCTGCCCACCGGATCGGCCGGTGCCGGGCTGAGTGCCCGGGTCGGCCTGAGTGGATGCCGCGTTCGGGTCGGATGCGCGGAAAAGCGTGAACGGACTTCCTTCCTGTCAAAGTTTAGGGGGTCATCCTTTGATAGATCGTGGTTCGATCAGCGAGTACCGCTCTGGACGAACTCTGCCGGGCGGACATCCTCCAGACCAAGTCCATCGAACGCGGCGCGACCGCTTACCTGGCCCGTGAAGTACTGGACCTCATCACGGTAGCGGAGCGCACGCTCGCGAGTACGAAGTTCGACACCCGGGTCGCCGCACCGAACCGTGCGGCCCCGGCGCGCCCACAAGGATGACCGTCGCAACGCTGACCGTGTGACCCGCCCGGTGTCGGGACCGGAGCCGTCCTGGGCCGAATCCGCACGGGCGCGTGGACGAGGCCGGTTTGGAACACTGACGTGTGACGGCGGCCCGGTGTGTCCTCCGCACCCGTTGCCGACGCGGGAAGCGGTAGTTTGCCGTGATGAGCGATCATCGTGATGTCGGCCCCGGCCCAGTCCCCGGGGCCGGGTTCGGGCCGTTCGGTGTGGCCCTCCAGTCCTCCCGGCGCCGACCGCGCCGACAGGAGACCGCCACCTACCGGGTGCGGGTGGAGATCTCCGGAACCAAGCCACCGGTGTGGCGCAGGCTGGACCTGGACTCGGACCTGTTCCTCGACGAAGTGCACGAAATCCTCCAGGCGGCATTCGGCTGGGAGGACTACCACCTGCACGGGTTCGCCAGCGGCCCGTCGTACTACAACCCTGAGTCCGAGCACTACCCGTCGCGGTTCGAGGTGGAGCAGGGTAAGCGCGGTGTCCCCGAGAAACAGGTGCGGCTGGACGAGGTGCTGGCCCAGAAGGGGGACCGGCTCGTCTACCTGTACGACTTCGGCGACGACTGGGAGCACCTGCTCACCCTCAAAGCCGTCCTCCCCAGGGACGGGGACGGGCCGCGGGCGCTGTGCACCGCCGGGCGCAGGCCCGCGCCGCCCGAGGGCTGCGGCGGCGTACCCGGGTACGAGCTCCTCTGCGCCGCCACCGACCCGGAGCACCCGCAGCAGGCCGAGGCGCTGGCCGAGCACCGGTATTTCTTCGGGCAGGCCCCGGACGGGGCTCCACTGCCGTTCGATATCGACGAGGTCAACGCGGCCCTGGCAGCGGTGGCCGGGACGCCCCAGGACGACCTGCCCCCACCGGTAGCGGAGCTGTTGGGGACGGTGCGCGACCCCCGGCTGCGGGGCCGGTTGCTGACCTTGGCATCCGAGGCGACCGCCCCCGGGAGCGGGGAACCGGACACGGTCACGGTCCGCGCGGCGGTGGGTTCCTACCTGTGGCTGCTGGACCACGTCGGCGACGACGGGGTGAAGCTGACCGGGGCCGGATACCTGCCCCCGGCCAGTGTGGAGGAGGCAGCCGGGGTGATGGACCCGGCAGGGAGGTGGATCGGCAAGTCCAACCGGGAGATCCAGACCTACCCGGTGCTGAGCCTGCGCGAGTCAGCGCAGCGTACGGGACTGCTGCGCAAGCACAAGGGGAATCTCCTGCTCACCAAGGCGGGCAAGGAGGTGCGCGGCGACCCCCGGGCGTTGTGGGACCACTTGGCCGCGCGCATGCCGCTTGAGCCGAAGCAGAACGGCGAGAAACTGGGGTGTCTGCTGGCGTTGCTTGCGGTGGCGGCCGGGAGCCGGGACGTACCCGCTGAGGTCGCCGCGCTGATGACCGGCCTGGGGTGGCGGGTCGGGGACGGTGAACCGATGGACGAGTGGGCGGCCCGGGACGCCATGCAGGAGGTGTGGGTCGTGCTGGACGCCCTGGGCGGCTGGCCGAACGCCCGGTTCGGACGGAAGCCCACGCCGACCGCTCAGGGTACGGCCTTCGCCCGCGCGGCCCTGTGGGGCCCGGCCTGACCGCTGATCCGCGCCGTGGAAGACGTCCGCGGTAGACGTCCCCGCCGTCAACAACACGGCACTCCCGTCAGCGGTGCTCATCACCGGAGCCTGATCCGCCCGCGCCGCCGACCTAGCGGTGGTCGCGGCACCCTGCCCTTGGGGAGGTTGCGGCCACCGCGTCGTTTTCCAAGCAGGAACAGGCAGGCGCGGGGCGAAGAACGAGCATTGACAAACATTCTTGTCAAGGTGATTATTTCAACATGAGAGATGTCGGTGTGATTGACGATGCGGCGGTAGCGCAGGTGGCGGTCGACCCGGTTCGCGGTCGGTTGTTGGCGGCGCTGCGCGAACCGATGTCGGCCGCCTCCTTGGCCCAGCTGTCGGGGATGTCGCGGCAGAAGGTGAACTACCACCTGCGGACCTTGGAGTCGCATGGGCTTGTGCGACTGGCGGGCACGAGGAAGTGGGGCGGCCTGACCGAACGTGAGTTGGTAGCGACGGCGTCCTCGTTCGTCATCTCCCCGAACGCGCTGGGGCCGGTGGCCGCCGATCCCGAACGCAGCAGGGACCACCGGTCGGCGAGTTATCTGGTCGCCCTGGCGGCCAGGGCAGTGCGCGAGGTCGGTGATCTTCTGCGCAAAGCCGGTCAGGCCGGTCAGCATCTGGCCACGTTGTCGGTCGACACCGTCATCCGTTTCAGGTCCGCCCAGGAGCGTGCAGCGTTCACCAGTGAGCTGACCGAGGAGATCAACCGCCTGGTGGCGAAGTACCACGACGCATCAGCACCAGAAGGGCGCGCACACCGTCTGGTGCTGATGGCTCATCCACTCCCCGTCCCCGAGAGCGAAGCCACGGGAGCGGCCGGAGAGCAGGAAGGCACACGGGAAAGGACCTCGTGATGGTCGAGAGGGACGAGAACGGTCGGCGGCACATCGGCACGGAGATCGAGGTGCAGGGGACACCAGAGGAAGTATGGCGGGCGATCGCCACCAGTGACGGCATTTCCTCCTGGTTCTACCGCAGCCGGGTCGACGGGCAGGTCGGCGGCGCCGCAGAGTGCGATTTCGGTCCGGGAATGGAAGCCCGCGAAAGGATCACCGAGTGGAATCCGCCGAGGAGATACACGTCCGAGCCCGAAGCCGAAGCCAGCGCTGACGAGGAGGCGGTGGCCGGTGCCTCCGGCAGTACCGCCCCGCCGAGGGACATGGCGACAGAGTGGATAGTCGAATCGCGCGGAGGCGGGGCCTGCGTCGTGCGGGTCGTGCACAGCTGGTTCGCCGACTCCGATGACTGGGATGGGCAATTCGAGGGCCACGTCTACGGATGGGCCGCATCCTTCTTCCCCATGCTGCGCCTGTACCTCAACTCCTTCAACGGCCAGCCGTGTGCTCCGTTCCAGTTCACCCTGATCAGCCCGCACTCCGGTCCTCGAAGCATGGGAACGATCAAGGACGCTCTGGGCATCGACACGACCTCCGGTCGATTCGCATCCCGGGGTTCTGCCCCGACCCTGTCCGGACAGGTGGAGAACCTGGAGGTCACCGACCCGGAAGTGCTGGCCCAGCGTGAGCGCTCCCCGCACGTGGCAGCGGCCCTGGAAGCGATGGGGGCAGAGGACGCCGACCTACTGCTGCGGGTGGAGCATCCCGCGCCGGGGCTCGCCTACATCTCCAGCACGCCGATGGGTGAACAAGCCATGGTGTCCATCCGCATCCACCTCTTCGGCGACGGAAACACCCGTATCGCTGCCCGAGCTGAGCGGGAATGGGACGACTGGCTCACCGAGCAGTTCCCCTCACCCGCCTCTTCATCCGAGCCGTCAGCGGTCGGTTCGTGAATCCATCGGAAAAGAGGAATACAACCATGAAGAGCACGGACATTTCAACAATGGAGTTCGGGCCCGTCTATCCGCTCTACATCGCCAAGGCAGAACGTAAAGGGCGAACCAGGGCTGAGGTCGATCAGATCATCCGCTGGCTGACCGGTTACAGTGACGAGGACATCGCGGCCCAGGTCGAAAAGCAGGTCGACTTCGCCACGTTCTTTGCCGAAGCACCAGAACTGAATCCGGCACGATCGCTGATCACGGGTGTCGTGTGCGGCGTCCGCGTCCAGGACATCGAGGATGCGACGACGCGAGAGGTTCGCTACCTGGACAAACTGATCGATGAGTTGGCCAAGGGCAAGAAGATGGAGAAAATCCTACGGGCAGGGAGCGGATGACATCCGCGCACCCCGCCATGTTGCGTCAGCGTCACGCAGAAACAAAGCCCATCCCGCGCCCCCAGGGTGACAGGCAGGGGCCTGGGGCGCGCTCGGACACCGGAGCAGAGCATGGCACGCGTTATCGGAATCGGTGGATTCTTCTTTCGAGCACGGGACCCGGACCGGCTGACCGCTTGGTATGCCCACTACCTCGACGTGGTCCCGCCGCCGGCCTCCTATGAAGCACCGGCTTGGACCCAGGCCGCTGGACCGACCGTGTTCGCTCCGTTCGGAGATGACGGCCCGAACGACCACCTCGGACCGTCCGGCTGGGGACTGAACCTGCGTGTGGACGACCTCGACGGTGTAGTCCGGCGACTCCGCGACGCCGGGATCGACGTCACCGTCGCCCCCGAAACCTATCCCAACGGACGATTCGCCTCGCTGCACGACCCGGAGCAGAACCCCGTCCAACTCTGGCAGGTTGCCGAACCACGGTGACCAGCCGTGGCCGGACGATCGTCAGGTCTCTTGACGGGCGCATCGGTGCTCGTAGCACCCGGCAACGCAAAAGCCCCTGACCTTGCGATGTTCTCGCCGGTCAGGGGCTTTCGCCTCTGGGGTGAGTGACGGGACTTGAACCCGCGACATCTTGGATCACAACCAAGTGCTCTGCCAACTGAGCTACACCCACCACGTTCGCCTGGCCTCTCGGCCCTGCGTACGTATGTCATCCTAGCGGACTTCGAGGAGTGCTTCGATCAGTTTCCAGGGGCGGACTTCTTGAGGGCCGCGTCCCTCACGGCCATGCCGTTGCCGTCGGCCACGATGTCAGCGGCGATGGCGCGGGCCGTGCCGGAGCTGTAGCCGGGCTCGGGGGCGAAGGCGGCTGCGCGGAAATACCGCAGCTCACGGATGCTTTCCGTGATGTCGGCGAGGGCGCGGTGGCCGCCCTCCTTCTCCGGGCTCGCGTAGTAGACGCGCGGCTGCCAGCGGCGCAGGAGCTCCTTGATGGAGGAAACGTCCACCATCCGGTAGTGCAGGAACTCGTCGATGCGACTCATGTCACGTGCCAGGAAGGTGCGGTCCGTGGCGATGGAGTTGCCGCAGAGGGGCGCCTTGCGCGGTTCCTTCACGTACTGCTGGATGTGCTCGAGAACGCGGTCCTCGGCCTCCTCCAGGGTCACACCCTTGTCCAGCTCGTCCAGGAGCCCCGACGTGGTGTGCATGTCCCGGACGAAGTCGCCCATGCGGTCCAGAGCGTCCTGCGGAGGCTTGATCACGACATCCACACCCTCGTCGAGGATGTTCAGGTCTCCGTCGGTGATCAGACAGGCAACTTCGACCAGTGCGTCGTTCTCGAAGTCGAGGCCCGTCATCTCGCAGTCGATCCACACCAAAGAGTCATTCATACCGGTCAGCTTAGGCGTTGTGGGACTTGTCGGAGACGACGAGAGGGGCGGCGGGTCACGAAGACCCACCGCCCCTCGTCCACGTCGGGGACCGTCGCGGCTGAGGCCTGTGCCCCTAGTCCCAGACGAACGGGTCGGACACGCCCGGGGGCTCACCGACGTCGAAGATCACGTACAGCCAGTCCCACACGTCCCAGAACTGGAGGTAGAGCAGAACCCCGAGGATGACCAGCAGGATCAGGAAGAACACGAGGCAGCCACAACCGCCGCGCTTCTTCTTCTGCGGCTGCTGGGGCGGCTGCTGACCGTACGGGCTGCCCTGGCCACCCGGGGGAGGACCGCCGGGAGGGCCTCCGTGCGGGCCACCCTGGGGGCCCCAACCGGGACCGCCGGGAGGGCCGCCGTGCGGACCACCGGGAGGCGGGGCTCCCGGGGGACCTCCGTGCGGGCCACCCGGGGGAGGACCTCCAGGGGGGCCTCCGTGCGGGCCGCCAGGGGGCGGACCACCGGGAGGACCTCCGTGGGGGGCGCCGGGGGGACCGCCGGGAGGTCCTCCCATCGGCGGTTGTCCGGGGCGCGGGCCGGGGCCGCCGGGCGGCGGACCGTACTGCTGTTGCGGGGCACCGTGGGGCGGCCCCTGGGGAGGCATCGGGGGACGCCCGCCCATCTGCGGCGGCGGGAAGCCGCCGGGCGGCGGGCCGTACTGGTGCTGGGGCGGCTGACCGGGCTGACCGGGCTGTTGGCCGGGCGGCGGGTACCCCTGCTGCTGGTAGCCGGCCGGGGGCTGGTTCGGCCCCGACGGCGGCCGCTGCGGACCGGACGGAGGATGCTGGCCGGCCGGAGGCTGCTGGCCGGGGAAGCCGCCCTGCTGCGGGCCGCCGGGAGGGCCAGCCGGGGGAGCACCCTGCGGGCCCTCGTGACCGTAGCCCTGCTGCGGCCCCGACGGGGGCTGGTTCTGGCCGGGCTGCGGTTGGCCCGGGTTCTGCGGGGTCCAACCGGCGGGCGGGGCGCCGGCCGACTGCGGGTTGTCGGCGTGCGGGCGCTCCCCGGGAGCTCCGGGGGTTCCGGGCGCGGCGGCCGGCGGAGCGGGGGCGTTCTTCTGCGCCTCCTCGACGCGTTTGCGCTCTTCCTCGGCCCGCTGCTCGGCCTCGGCCTCCCTGCGGGACTGCTCCTCCTCGCGCTTCTTCGCGGCCTCTTCCTCGGCCTGGCGGCGCTGTTCCTTGCGCTCCTCGGAGAGGTCGGCCCAGCCTTCCTTCAGGCTGCCGAGGAACTTGTTGAACTTGCCGCCCTTCTTGCTCTCGTCGTCATCCGCGCCACCCGAGAACACAGGGTCGTTGGGGTCGAAGATCGCGGTACCGCCGGGGGCTTGGTCGGCGCCGGAAGCCTGGTCGTCACCGGGGTTGAACACCGCGGTGCGGGGAGCGTCGCCGATCGCGTCGGGCTCGAAGACGGCGGTACCGGGGGTGTCACCGATGGCGTTGGGATCGAAGACGGCCGTGCGGGGGGCGTCGCCGATGTTGTCGCCGCTGAGGTCGGCAGTGGGCAGCTCGTCGTCGCCCTGGTCGGCTCCGGGGGCGGAGTCGCCCGAACCGGGCAGGTCGGCGTCGCCCACCCGCATGGTCGCGCCGACGTCGGCGAGGTCCGCGGTCGGTTCCTCGTCCTCGGAGTCCGGACCCTGACCAGCGCCCGGTCCCTGAGCCTGCTGGCCCTGTCCCGGGCCCTGCTGGCCCTGTCCCTGGCCCCAGGAGGGGCTGATGCGCATGGTGCTGGGCTCGTCGTCGACGGGCGCGGCCGGTGCCTCCGGGGCGGCAGGGGGCGCAGCGGGTGCCTGCTGGCCCGCGGACGGGCTGATGCGCATGGTGCTGGGCTCGTCGTCGCCCGCGGCAGGGGTGGGGGAGGGGGGCGAAACTTGCTGCGGGGAGTCGTCCTGGCCCCAGGAGGGGCTGATGCGCACGGTGCTGGGCTCGTCGTCGGCGGGGGCCGCCGGGGGTTCGGGCGCGGGGTCGGGGCTCGACGCCTGCTGTGCCCAGGACGGGTCGATGCGCATGGTGCTGGGCTCGTCGTCCACCGGCGCCGGGGCGGGCCCCGAGCCGCCCAGTCGGACCGTGCCCTCCTCATCGTCGTCGGAGGGGGTTCCGCCCCTGTCCTGGCCGCCCAGATAGGTGGTGGCGGGCTCCTCTTCGGAGCCCTCGGCGGCGCCCTGGAGTTCGCTCAGTGAACGGGTATGCCGCGTCCACTCGTCACCGTTCCACCATCTGAGCGTCTGCGCGTCGCCCTGCGGGTCCGCGTACCAACCCGGCTCGATAGATCCACCCATGGCGGACAGACTAAGGGGTTTGGGAGCTGTACTTAACCAGTGGTATCCGATTCTCCACGATGGTGCGGAATTGGTAGGTTCATCCCTCCCAATACGTGCTCAAGTAATGACGGACGGTTGCGGCTTGGGCTGCTCCGAGACGGCCCGAGGCAGGGCGTCCATCGGTACCGTCGCCCGCCTCCCTGCGGACAGGACGTGCTCGGGATCCACCCGGCCAGGAGCGGTCGAGAGCGACCCCGGAACCTGGTCGTGCCCGAAGTGCCCGCCGCGGGACCACGCCCGGGCGGCCTCCTCCGCTCCCAGCGGCCGGTCGCCCCGCAGGCCGGGCCGCCCGCCGGGCCACCTCCTCGGCACACCCCAGGACTCCAGCCACTCCAGGACCGGTTTCAGCCCGGTCAGCGGACCGTCGGTGAACGGTTCCGCCTCCGTCGCGACCACGGCCACCACGAGGCACACCCGACCCTCGTCGCCGTGGTCCAGGTACTGCCCGCCCATCGACGTGTTGCCCAGAGCGATCCCGCTCCTGCGCGTGGCGGCCAGGATCTGCGCCACCTCACCGGTCAGCGGGTTCCACACCAGGTGCGCGGTCCTGCCCTCGTGGACCAGCCGACGCGCCTCCTTGTCGGCCGACCACTTGTGCGGATCCGCTCCGGTCACCGTCCAGACAGCGCGCGGGGCGCCCACCCCGGCGGCGGTTCTGGTGCCTCCTCCGTCGACCCTCTCGGCTCCGGGCATCCACGCCTTCGCCATGGCACTCCCCAATCCGGTCGCACCGGTTAGCAAGCCTGCGGATCCGGGGCGGAAAGCACGGCATGGGCCCGGATCCCGGTCCTTCCCGTGGTACGCCACCCCGGGAGAGAAGTCCATAGCCCGTGGGCCGGTGGATAGGTTCATGTCACCTTCTGTTCCACTCGAACCAGCGGGGCCGGCCGTGCGGCCGTTCCCGGGCAAGGGTGCCCGGCCCGGGTCGCCGTTCCCACGGGCCCCGCCGATCCCCCGCCCCTGGTGCCGACACGACCGGGCCGCGGCGTACGGCCACGGCCCGGTCGGCCCGCGTGGGCCCGGGGCAGTCCCCCGGGCCCGCGCTACCTCTGCATCTCTGCGCTGGTTCCCTTCTCCCTCAGCTACTCGTCGTCGTCCTCCGCGATGCGCAGGGAGAAGGCCTGCAGGAAGATGTCACCGATCTCGCTCGGGTCCTCGGTCATGTACGCGGCGCCGCCGGTGGCCGCCGCGATCTCCTGGAGCGGCTCCAGGTGCTGAACCTCCGGGCCGAAGGCGATCGTGATGATGGGGATGGGCCGGGACGGGTTGGCGAGCGAGTCGAGCTCGTCCATCAGCTCGTCCAGCTCCATGCCGCCCGGGTTGTCGTTGTCCCCGTCGGTGAGCATCAGGACCACGTTGGTCCGGTCCGGCTGGTAGTTGCGGGACATCTCCTCATAGGCGGCCAGGTACGTCTCGTACAGCGCCGTGTCGCCCGTCGGCAGCGGTTCCATGTCCGAGAGCGCCGCACCGATGGCGTCGCGGTGCTCGTTGCCCGCCTCGTCGGTGGCCTGCAACTCCCGCATCGGGACGACCTCTTGGTGGTGCATGTCGTCGTTGACGTTGGTCGAGAACTCCCACAGGCCCAGCTCGGAGGTGTCGGAGAACATCTCCAGACCCTCAGCGGAGGCTGCCCCGGCCACCTCCATGCGGGTCAGCCCGGTGCCGGGCACCTCGGCCAGCATCGACCCGGAGATGTCCATGATCGTCAGCACCCGGGAGTCCATCTTCAGTTGGTTCCAGGAACGGGTCAGGTCGGCGATCGAGCTCTCCGAGGGCGCGGGGAGCTCTGCCGGCTCACCGCCCTGGAAACCGGCCTCCTCGGCCAGCACGTTGTCGTTGAGCTCGCCCTCGGGGCCGCGGAAGCCCTCGTCGAGAAAGCGGTCGGCGGCCTCGGCGGAACGCACCTCGCTGCGGAACACCTCGGCCGCGCGGGTGACCTCGGTGTCCTCGCTGCGCACGATGTACGGGTAGTCGAGGAAGTAGGTGCCGTCGTCCAGGTAGCTGGGCTGGGCGGCCGCCTCGGAGTGTTCCGTGTTGTAGCGCCACACGGCCTGTTCGGACATCACCATCACGGGAGGCGACTCGGCGCTGCCGCCGCTCAGCGCCAGGAACGCCGCGTCCTCGTCGGCGGAGGCTCCCTGGTGCAGGGTCTGTAGCGCGGCGGTCATGTGCGCGTTGAAGGTGTCGGCGTCGGACGTCGACTCCTCCAAGGCACCGTGGAGCAGGTAGAGGGTTCCGAGGCCGCTCGAACTGCGGGCCGGGTCCACCACGCGGACCGTGCGGTCCGACTCCTCACCGGGCGCGCCCGTGGGGACCACGTCCATCCAGGTGGTCTCACCGTCGTCAGCCTCTGCGTGTTCGGCGAGCTCGGCGAGCACCAGGGGGCTGCGGGCCAGCGACGTACCGGTCTCGGTGATGACGGCCTCACCGGCCTGGTTCTGGACCAGGCGCGGCCACACGGAGGAGTCCGGGATCCACACGTCGGACTCGGTGTCGCCCATGGTGGCGCCCGAACCGGTGATGCCGTAGGCGACGTTGGCGGAGTCGACCTGGCGCACGTCGGCGCGCACGCAGCTGCCGTCGACCTCGTGCTCCTCGGCGTTGAAATCGCTGGCGACGTCGGTCAGCACGGGACCCATTTCGGGGCTGACCGCGATGTCCAGTTCGATGTCGGAGCCACCGCAGCCGTCGGTCTGACCGAACATGTACACGCCCGCAACGGCGAGTCCGACCACGATCACCATCGCGGCGGCCAGGGCAGCTATAGCTCCGCCGCGACCGCGGCGGCGTCTGCTCCGGCCGGAGGGTTCTTCTGCGTATTTTCCGCGGTGACGTCCCACAGCATTCCTCACGGGGTGGCGTACGGACGAAGTGTCGTACAGGGGGATGAGTTGGTACAGGGGTGTGCGGTACGGGCCGTGCCGTACGTACCGGTTCGACTCCGATGTGAGCCGACCGCGCGCGTGTTACTGGTGGGAACGGTACTCAACACCCCAAGCTTCGTGAATGGGACCCGGGCCGGAGGGGTGCGGGCAGTACTCGGGAGGGTGCGGCCGGCTCCGTCGCGGAGTACCGGTCACCTTGGGATATTCGGCCAGTCCCGGGTGGGGGAGGGCCGCGGAACCGGTCGGTCCGAAATGCCATTCCGATACCGAATCGAGACCGTTCGGATCCAAACAGTGTTCGATTTTTACTTGAGAAGGGCTGCCGGTCCAGCCCGGCGGCGGCGCCCCCACACAGACATCAGTGACCCGGCACGCACATCAGCGGTTCCGCAGAAGCACCAGCACCCCCCCGCAGACATCAGTTGTCGCAGTTGGGCACGCACAGGCGGCGCGAGATCGAACTGAGGAAGAAGTCCCCGATCTCCTCCGGGTCCTCCGCCACGAAGGACGAACCGCTGGTGGCCGCCGCGATCTGGTTCAGCTCGGTCTCGTCCGCCTCGTTGCCGAACCCGATGATGAACATGGTGACCGGGCGTTCGGGATCGAACCGGTCCTGCAGGGCCGCGACCAGCTCCTCGTGGGAGATGTCGCTGGACCCCTCGTCCTGGCCCGCGGTCAGCAGGATGACGCTGTTGATCTTGTCCTCGTCGAACTCGTCCTGGACCTCGTCGTAGGCGGCCAGGATGTTGTCGTACAGCCGGGACTCGCCGCCCGCGACCTCCAGTTCCTCGGCCACCTCGACCAGCGACTGGCGGCGGGTGACCTCGCTGTCGTCCGCGGCGCCCAGCGGGTGCATGGCCGCTGCGGGGTCGCGGCCGTCCTCCCCGTGCTCCTCCGACATCAGCCACAGGCCCATGTCGGTCTCGTCCGGGAACATCGACAGGCCCAGCAGGGCGGCCTCCCGGGCGACCTCGATCCGCTCCGGGCCGCCGTTGAGGTCCAGCGACATGTTGGCCGAGGTGTCGGCCAGCACCAGGGTGCGGCTGGCCATCGACAGCCGGTTCCAGTCAGTGACCGAGGCCAGCAGGGCGTCGCCGGTGAGGTCGTCGTGGGTCTCGGGGGGATCGGCGATGATCCCGGCCTGGGCGGCCAGCGCCGACGACGCCTCCCCGTCGGGGTCGCGGAAGCCCAGTTCGCGCAGGCGTTCCCGGTAGGCGTCTGCGTTGACCACCTCGTACAGGTCGGCCGCGGCCGACTGGAGCGCGGAATCCTCGGCGGTGGTCACGTACGGGTAGTCGAGGTCGACCGTGCCCTCCTCGACGTAGTGCGCCTGGAGTTCGGGCGCCGCCTCGGCCCGGTTGCCGTTGTAGTCCACCACGGCCTGCTCCGGGACGGCGATGACCGGGTCCGCCTGGCCCTCCGCGGCGGCCGAACCGGTGAAGACGTTGGTCAGGTCGATCTCGCCGAACGCGCTGTCCATCTGCACGTCGCGGACGAAGTCGGTCATGGCGGTGTCCGCGTCGTCGCCGGTACCCAGGTGGTCCCGGATCGCGTGCATCACCGTCATGCCGTCGGCCCCGCGGTTGGGGTCGACCATCACCACGGGGCGGTCGGGGTCGCGTTCGTCGGGAAGGAGCATGGGCCACTCGGCCCCGTCCTGGTCGGGCATCCCCTCCGTGTCCGGCGGCGCGGCGAGCACGACCGGGGAGCTCGCGAGGGAGGGCGGGTCGGTCTCGATTTCGTGCGCGCCGCCGTCGGAGACCCGGGCCAGCTCCACCCAGGCGGAGGACTCGGGCACCCACACGTGCGGGGCGATGGTGGAGTCGCCGGGCTGGCCGCCGGTCAGAGCGGTCATGATCCGGTGCGGCGCGATCTCGTCGACCTGGGCGTACACGCACTCCCCGCCGTAACTGGGGCGGTCCTCGTTGAACTCGGTCGCGGCCTCGCGCATCACGGGCGCGACGCTCTGCGTGGTCGACACGCGCAGATAGCGGGTGTCGCCGCAACCGAGGGCGTTCAGACCGACCGGGACGGCGATCGCGGTCACGGCGATGAGAGCCACGACGATCGCGGTGATCCCCAGCGGCGACCGCACCACCTTGCGGGTGCTGGTGACGGCTGGGGAGGGAAGACGGTGGCGTCCAGTGGACACGGATACTCCGGGGGTGTGACTGTCTCCGGCGCCCGGGTGCGGGGCCTCCCGGGACCGGTGTTCAAGGGCGGCCGCGGGGTGCGGCGCCCTGCCCCCGCGGCGGGAAGTCGGTGAACCATCACGCGACGGAGGGCATCACACAAGGAGAATGTGATCGACCAGCCGTGCGACGCGAACGATTCCTCAACAGGACCTTACTCGTTGGTAATGGGCGAGTGGAAGGGGAGGGGTGCTCTGGCTCACAGGGTGATACACGGGGTGGCCCACGGGTGATATGCCGGGGGTCCGGTGATCGCTTTGTTACGGTGCACGTCGAGTACCACCATTCGCCCCCCGCTACCATTGGCCCCCGGTATTCGCTTGACCGTTACTTGGCGTCCGCTTGACGGAAGCCCCCCGACTCACGGGCCCCGCGCCGTGGCCGCGCCCGTGACCAACCGAGCCCCGAGGGTTTTTGGTATGTCCCATTCGCACAGTGACCGACGGAGCCGAAGCAGTCTCGGCACCGTGCTGCTCGCCGGCGCCTGCTGCGCCGGCGCGGTGGCCTATGCCTCCTTGGTCGGTCCGTCGATGCTGCCGGCGCCGGACGTGGAGACCACCACCGCCGTTACCCCCGAGGTGATCGGAAGCGCCGCCGAAGAGACCGAGGAGGTCGACGAGCGCGGCCCGATCGGTTTTCTGCGCATCCATGTGAGCGACCGGGACCGTGCCTGGGTGCAGACCCTGAACTGCAGCGGCGACCTGTCCGAAGACCCCGACGCCTGCGCCCTGATGGCCGAGGCGGCGGAGGAGTTCGCCGGGGACCCGACCAACACCGACCCCGAAGAGGCGGATCAGGACGCTGAGCAGGGGGAGGCCGAAGCGGCCGACGAGACCGCCGGAACCGACGGGGCCGGAGAGACCGACGGGGCAAACGGATCCGACAGCGCGGACGGGACCGACGAGTCCGAGCACCTGTTCACCGAGGTGCGCGAGGGCACGGTCTGCACGGACAAGGTGTACGGCCCCCAGGAGGCCGCGATCGAGGGCAGCTGGGAAGGCGAGGAAGTCGACACCACGCTCTCCCGCCAGGGCTCCTGCGAAGAGGCCCGCTGGCAGCGCCTGAGCGCCCTCACCGAACAGCTCAGCTGACCGTTCCCTCTCCGCGACGCTCTTGCCCCTGTCTCCACTCTCGACCGTCGAGGGTGGAGCTGGGGGCAAGGTCATCGGTGGTAGGGCGGGATAATCGGGCGCATGGATGCCATCAGGGTCAGTGACCCCGCAGACCCGCGCCTCGCCGACTACACCCGGCTCCGCGACGTCAACCTGCGCCGCCACTTGGAAGCCGAGCACGGCCTGTTCATGGCCGAAGGCGACAAGGTGATCCGCAGGGCCGCCACCGCCGGGTTCGTCCCGCGCAGCTTCCTGCTCACCGAACGGCGAGCAGAGGCCCTGGACGACGTGGTCGCCGCCACCGAAGCACCCCTGTACGTGGTCAGCGAAGAGACCGCGCAGCAGCTCGTCGGGTTCGACCTGCACCGGGGCGCGCTCGCCGCCTACCACCGCAAACCGCTGCCAGCACCCGACGAGATCCTGGCCAAAGCCCGCAGCATCGTCGTGCTGGAGGACCTGGTCGACCACACCAACGTCGGCGCGATCTTCCGCAGCGCAGCCGGGCTGGGCGTGGACGCCGTCGTCCTGGCGCCGCGCTGCGCCGACCCGCTCTACCGCAGGTCGGTGAAGGTGTCGATGGGGGCGGTCTTCACCCTCCCCTACACCCGCCTAGACGACTGGTACGGCGGCCTGGACAGCCTGCGCGACGCGGGGTTCGACCTCATGGCACTCACCCCCGGCGAGGGTTCGCTGCCGCTGCGCGAGGCCATGGACCGCCTCGCCCCCGACGCCAAGGTGGGTCTGCTGCTCGGCACAGAGGGCGACGGCCTGTCCGCCCGCTGGCTGGAGCGGGCCACCTCCCGCGTGCACATCCCGATGGCCGACCGCGACGTCGACTCCCTCAACGTGACCGCCGCCGCAGCCGTCGCCTGCTACGAGCTCTCCAGGTTCGGTGCCGGTCCGGGTGCCGACCCCCGGAGGGGCACGGACTGAACCCGCACGTCACCCCGTGTGCACGGGTGTGCCGACCGGCCTGAACCGGCACGCCGCCCGGGCCGACCTGCGGGTCACCCGGGCCGCGCCGAGACCGTAGTGTGGCGCATGACACGGACAGAGTAGAAGGAGGACGCACGACATGGGCGGCCGAACACTGGTGCAGTGGGAGCAGAACAGGGACAACGCGCCCGATTCACTCCACGTCGAGCTCTACGCCGGGGGGCGGGCGCCGAGCGAGGGACTGGAGGACGTCACCTTCTACCAAGTGCCCTACGCGCCCTCCACCCAGAGCGTGGACGAGCGGTTGGACATCATCGGTCAGATGCCCGCGCTCCAAGTGCTCCAGCTGGTCTCGGCCGGGTACGAACAGGTCCTCGGCCTCCTCCCGGACCACGTCACCCTGTGCAACGGCCGCGGGCTGCACGACGCCAGCACCGCCGAACACGCACTCGCGCTCATGCTCGCCGCGCAGCGCGACCTGCCCCGGTGGGCGATCGACCAGCGCGACCACCGCTGGGGTTCGGTACCGCAGCGCTCACTGGCCGACTCCCGGGTGATGATCATCGGGTACGGGAGCATCGGCGCGGCCATCGAGCGGCGCCTTCTGCCCTTCGAGACCGAGGTGGTCCGCGTGGCCAGCCGCGCCCGCCCGGAGGAGGACGTGCACGGCGTCAACGAACTGCACGTCCTGCTGCCCGACGTGGACATCGTCGTCCTGGTCACCCCGCTCACCGAGGACACCCGGGGCCTGTTCGGCGCGCACGAGCTCGCGCTGCTGCGTGACGACGCCCTCGTGGTGAACATCGGCCGCGGCGCGGTCCTGGACACCCGGGCACTGCTCGCCCAGAACGGCCGCGTCCGCGCCGCCCTGGACGTCACCGACCCCGAACCGCTGCCCGTCGACCACCCGCTGTGGGAGGCGCCCGGCGTCTACCTCACCCCGCACGTGGCGGGCGGTTCGGCGGCCTTCTACCCGCGCGCCCGAGCCTTCATGGACACCCAGCTCTCCCGCTGGGCCGCCGGGGAGCCGCTGGCCAACGTGGTCCGTCCCGGGAACGCCGGAACCTAGCCCCCTGGGCACCGAAACGGCTCTGACCCCCGGTGATCTTGCTACCAGTAGCAATTTCGGCGCCGATTTCGCCTCTGGTAGCAAGATCACGGTTGTTCAGGGGCTGGTGGGACGTCCGTTTGTCACCTCCGCGGGACACACTGGTGGTATGCGGATCGCGGTGGTCGCCGACGGTGACGGCGGGGGGTGGCTCAGGGAACTCGACGGAGGTTCCCCCGCCGCCCCTGCCCGCGGCGCGGATGGCCCCGTCCGCGGCGTGGACGACCTCGCCGCGTCGGTACGCGAGGTCGAGCGCTCCCGGGGGGAACCCGTCCGCTGGGTCTGGGCGGCCACCGAAGACATCTACCCCGACCTCGTCCGGGCCGGGGTCCGGGTGGCGCGGTGCCACGACACCGCACTGACCGAGGCGCTCCTGCTCGGGTACGGGGCCCGGCACTCCGAACCCCACTCCCTCGGCGCCGCCTGGGCCAGGCTCCACCACCTACCGGTCCCCGCCGACCCCGTGCGGCCCCTCGGCGAGGGCACCGCGGCGCAGCCCGCCCTGTTCGAGGCCGACCGCTCCACCCTGCCGCCCGGCACGGACCGGCTCGCCGCCCTGGTGGAGGTCCACGCCGACCAGCGCAAACGCATCGCCGAGCTGCCCGAGCCGGGCCGGATGGCGCTCCTCGCGGCGGTGGAGTCGGCCGGGGCCCTGGCCGCGGTGGAGATGAGCCACGACGGGTTGCCCTGGCGACCGGACATCCACGACCGGGTCCTCACCGACATCCTCGGTGCGCGGCCGCGCGCGGGGGAACGGCCCCCGGTCCTGGCCGACCTGGCGGCGAGGATCGGAGAGGTGGTCGGCCACGAGGTCAACCCGGATTCGCCCGCCCAGGTCCTCAAGGCGATGGCGTGGGTCGGCCACCCGGTGGAGTCCACGCGCTCCTGGGTGCTGGAGGCCGTTGACCATCCGCTGGTGCCGCTCCTGTTGCGCTACAAGGAACTCGCCCGGCTCCACTCCGCCAACGGCTGGTCCTGGCTGGAGACCTGGGTGCGGGAACTGCCCGGGGAGAGCGGCCAGGGGCCGAGGCTGGGCCGGTTCCAGCCCGATTATGTGGTGGGCGGCGTGGTCTCGGGCCGGTGGGCGACCCGTGGCGGCGGCGCCCTCCAGATCCCCAAGTCAGTCCGCAGCGCAGTACGGGCCGACCCCGGCTGGATCCTGGTGCGCGCCGACGCCGGACAGCTCGAACCCCGCGTGCTCGCCGCCGTGTCGGGAGACAACGCCCTCGCCGCGGCCGCCGCGGAAGAGGACCTGTACGCCCGGCTGGCCGTGCACGTGGGTGACGATCGCGAGCGCGCCAAGATCGGCCTGCTCGCCGCTATGTACGGCCAGACCTCCGGCGACGCCGCACCCCTGCTCGCCACCATGCGCCGCCTCTACCCCCGCGCGCTGGAACATGTGGACGCCGCGGCCCGAGCGGGCGAGGGCGGCGGCATCGTCCGTTCCTGGCTGGGGCGCACCTCGCCCGCCCCGGGAAGCTGGGCGGACACCGCCGACACTCCGGACGGTGACCGAAGGCGCCGCGCGCACGGCCGGTTCACCCGCAACTTCGTCGTGCAGGGCACCGCGGCGGAATGGGCGCTCGTCCTCCTCGCGGCCCTCCGCCAGGAACTGCCCGCGGTGCCCGAGGGCGGCGGCATCGTCTTCTTCGTGCACGACGAAGTGGTCCTTCACGTCCCCGAAGAGCTCGCCGACGAGGTCGTCCGCGCGATCGCGCGCGCCGAAAGACGGACCCGGGAGATCCTTTTCGGAGACACCCCGGTGCGCTTTCCCCTTTCGGTTTCCGTCACTGACTGTTACGCCGAACTCTGAAGCCGGGCGCGGCCGCCACAACACCGCGATAGACGGGCAAGTGGCCGAAAGGTGGACGTCCGGTATCGGACGGCGTGGGCTTCTTGCAAACTCGCCCAGGTGCGCCCATTCTTGGACCGGAACATGTTCTAACGAAGGTCGTGTCGCCGCCGTGGTTACCCCGACCGCCGCGGTCACAGAAAGGGTGATTGTCCCCCGTGCGGAACCGTCTCACCACTTGTGCGGGTACAACGGCCGCCTTCGCGGTCGCCTTCACGGCCTTCGGGGCAGCCCCCGCCCTGGCTGACCCGGTCGTCGAGGACCGCCCACCCCTGTCCGAACAGCACTCCCCGGAGGGGGCCGCCCCGAGCGGATCCGAGCCCCGGGCCCAGGCGAACGGCATCGCACCCGGTGCGCCGGCCGAGAACGGCGCCGACGGTGACGACGTCGCCACCCCCGCCGTCGCCGACGCGGACCAACTCAACGAGGACACCTACGTCGCCCCCTTCAAGGAGGCGCGGTCGGTCGAGTACTTCGCCGTGGCGGACGAGGAGCTGCCGCGCGAGATCGTCGACGCGGTGCGCGAGATCGCCGGGGTCGAGAACGTCCTGACCGTGGACGCCGCCCGGGTCGAGGTCGACGGAGAGTCCACGTCCCTGCTCGGCGTCAACCCGTCGAGCTTCCGCAACCACGCCCCCGAGCCCTCCGCCGAGTCCGACGACATCTGGCAGGGTGTGGCCGAGGGCCAGATCGCCCTGTCCCAGGACGTCGGCACCGAACGCGAACTGGACGTCGGCGAGGAAGTCACCGTCGCGGGCGGCGACGGCGAAGTGCCCCTGGAGGTGTGGACCCACGCCACCTCCGGCATCGCCGGGATCGACGCCCTCGTGTCCCGCGACCTCGCCCGCGACCTCGGCATGCCCGAGGGCAACGGGCTCGTCGTCTCCGCACCCGACGCCGACCTGTGGGACCTGCACGACGAGCTCGAGGAGATTCTGGGCGAGGACACCTCGCTCCAGCTCGTCACCGACGCCCCCGAACCGCAGACCAGCGGCGACGCCGTGGACTCCACGGTGATCGAGCAGGTCATCGCCAACGCCGAGACCCAGCTGGGCGTGCCCTACGTCTGGGGCGGCACCACCCCCAACGTCGGCTTCGACTGCTCGGGGCTGCTCCAGTGGGCCTTCAGCGAGGCCGGGGTGTCCATTCCGCGCGTCACACACGACCAGTGGAACGCGGGCGAGCGCATCGACTACGACGACCTCCAGCGCGGCGACCTGCTGTTCTGGCGCTCGGATCCGACCGCCCCCGACTACATCTCGCACGTGGCCATCTACCTGGGCGAGGGAGAGATGCTGGAGGCGCCGCGGACCGGACTGGACGTGCGCGTCACCTCGGTGCGGACCGACAACTACGCGGGTGCGGTGCGCGTCAGCACCTGACCGAGCGGCAGCGCTTGAGCAGGCCTCAGCGCCTGACCGAGCGGCTGCGCTTGGTCCCTCAGCAACGAGGATGGGCCGTGGCGTCACCGGGGAGGTGACGACACGGCCCATCTTTCTCCTTGTCCGAAAAACCGCCGGGAGGGGAAGGCAGGCCTCGGTTAGGAGGGGGAACAGGGTCACCGCTGAGGGAGGGGGAGACAGCGGTGGCTGACCCTGTATCAGTGGTATGGAGTTGTGACAGGGTGTATCCGACCCCAAGCGGGGGTGCCCCGTCGCACAGGTCTACATAAGCAGCGACCGGACGATTTGGCAAGAGGCCCGGTCAAGTCATGCGGGACACCCCAAGGCGCCCTGGCCACGGTGCCCGAACCTCCGGGGCCTATGTGCGCTTGTGCGCTGCTCTCCCCGCTCGCGTCGCCTCGTTCGCGTCGCCCCGTGCGGGTCAGCGTCCTGCGGCGTACCCCTGGGCTCCGCGCGCGTCCGCGGCGGCACGCAGCTCGCCGCTCTCCGGATCGCGGGCCACCGCGGCCAGGCGGCCGAGCGACCACTCCGGGGAGATCCTGACGCGGTGGCCGCGCCGCTCCAGCTCCCGGATGACCTCCTCGCCCACGCTCGCCTCCACGACCAGGTCGCCGGGGATGGTCTCCCGAGGGTGGAAGGAGCTGGGGAAGGCGTTGGTGTGGAACATCGGGGAGTCCAGGGCCGCCTGCAGGTCGTCGACCCCGTTGAGGATCCGCAGCAGCGCCGTCGTCGTCCACTGGTCCTGCTGGTCGCCGCCGGGGGTGCCGATCGCCAGGACCGCCTGGCCGTCCTCCCGGGTCACGAGGGTGGGGGAGAGGGTGGTCCGGGGGCGCCGGCGCGGGGCGAGGGCGTTCGGGGAAGCGGGGTCGAGCCAGAACATCTGGGCGCGGGTGCCCAGCGGGAAGCCGAGTTCGGGGATGACGGGCGAGCTGCTGAGCCAGCCGCCGCTGGGGGTGGCCGACACCATGTTGCCGTCGGCGTCCACCACGTCCACGTGGCAGGTGTCGCCGCGCCGGTCCGCGGGATTGCCGCCGGAGGCGCCTGAGGCACCTGAGGGGTTCTGGACGGTGGGTTCTCCGGTGGTCCGGTCGCCGGGGACGTCGCCGGGCACGTACAGCGGCGGCGTGAAGGGGGCGAGACCGCTGGGGGAGCCGGGGCGCTGGTCGAGGGAGGCCCGGGCGTCGTCGACCAGTCGGGCCCGGTCGGCGGCGTAGCCGGAGCTGAGGAGCTCCTTGAGCGGGACGGCGGTGAAGTCGGGGTCGCCGTACCAGGCCTCGCGGTCGGCGAAGGCGAGTTTGCCGGCTTCGGTGAGCCGGTGCACGAAGTCAGCGCTCACCCGGTCGTTGGCTCCGGAGCGCAGATCGCCGCCGAGGCCGAGCGCCTCGGCCATCCGCAGCTTCTGGAGCATGACGGGGCCCTGCCCCCAGGGGCCGGTCTTGTGGACGGTGTGGGCGCCGTAGGTGACGCTGGCGGGGGTCTCGTAGGTGGCGCTCCAGTCAGCCATGTCCTGGGCGGTGAGGAGGGCCTGCTGCGGTTCGCCCTGGCCGCTGGGGACGGGGGAGGCGAGGAAGGCCCCGACCGCCTCGGCGACGAAGCCCTGGGACCAGGATCGGCGGGCCGCCTCGATCTGGGCCTCGCGGTCGCCGCCCGCGGCCTCGGCCTCGGAGACGATGCGGCGGTAGGTGGCGGCGAGGGCGGGGTTGCGCAGCCGCGATCCGGCGGCGGGCGCGGTGCCGTGCGGAAGGTAGAGGGCGGCCGAACCGGTCCAATGCTGTGAGAAGACCGGGCTGAGTGAGTCGATGGCGGCGGCGATCCGGTCCAGGACGGGGTAGCCGCGCTCGGCGAGGCCGATGGCGTGGTCGAGGACCTCGCGGACGGTCATGGTGCCGTGGTCGCGCAGCAGCAGCATCCAGGCGTCGAAAGAGCCGGGGACGGTCGCGGCGAGGACCCCGCTGCCGGGGATGCGGTCCATGCCGTCGAAGGCGCCGATGGTGGCGGAGGCGGGGGAGACCCCCTGACCGCAGAGCACCCGCGGGTCCTGGGCGCCGTCCCGTCCCTTGGCCTGGAAGACGATGGGGACCTCACCGCCGGGGCCGTTGAGGTGGGGTTCGACGACCTGGAGGGTGAAGCCCGCGGCGACGGCCGCGTCGAAGGCGTTGCCGCCGCGCTCCAGCAGGGACATGCCGGTCGCGCTGGCCAGCCAGTGGGTGGAGGCGACCATTCCGAAGTCGCCGCGGAGCTGGGGTCGTGTGGTGAAGCCGGGGAAGCCGGGGTAACCGGGCATGGGCTCTGGTCCTCCTGCGGGTGGGGGCTGGCGGGGTCGCCACCGGTCCGGGGTGTATCGCCGAGGTGTGGGGGTCGTGTACCGAGTGTCCTGACGAGGCATGGGAGGGTGCCACGCCAGGGTCTGCACGGGTGACATGCCAAGGCGCGGACAGGTGTCGGAGGCCGCTGCCGGTAGGCACCGGCCGGACGAGGGTGACGGTACAGCATGGGTTGGACCGGGGAGGTAGGCGATAGGGGTTTCAGGACCTTGGTCGCCGATTCGGTACCCGAGACGGTACGGGTCCGGCCGGGCCTGAGTACCCGGGGCGGTGCGCGGCGGCGGAGTTGTCCACAGAAGAGAACCCGGGGCTGGTGCGTGTGCACCAACCCCGGGTTGACTGGTTGTACCGGGGGCCCTCAGGACTCGCCCGCCCCGTGCTGCCCGGAACCCGCTTCCCCGGATCCGGCCCCAGTTCCGGCACCGGACCCTGTTTCACCAGCCCCGGCGCCGGCACCTCCGGCCCCAACACGGGTCTTGGCCTCGGTCACAGCCGAAGCCAAGACCCGTGCGGGGCGCGTGCCTCAGGGCCTGACCCCGGCAACCAACCGCAAGGAGTAACCGGAAGACCGTCTACTGGGTCTCGGCCGGGAGGCTCCACGGCAGGGATTCCCACAGCTCTTCCCACTCTTCGGCGTCCACCGGGTCCTCGATCTCGACGGTGCCGTCCTCGGGCAGGTCGGCCGCGTCGATCGCCTGCTGGGCCTCGTCCATCGAGTTGGAGACGGTCTCGTTGGCTTCCTGGACCAGATCACCGATCAGGTGGGAGACCTCGGCGAGTACGTCCTCGACCTCGCTGCGCTCCAGCCCGAAACTCCGGGCGCAGTCGTTGGTGGCGGCGACCTTGTCGTTCTCGTTGCCGTAGTACCAGACGGTGGCCAGAAGGCGGTCGCGGTCGGCGTCGCCCAGGCCGTCCTGGGCCAGCGCCCTCTCGACGAACTTCGTGCTGGTCGGCGTCATCTGCTCGTGGTTCAGGTCGGTCTGACCGGAGCCGAAGTCGACGAAGTGCTCGGTCAGGCAGGTCTTGACCTCGCGGGAGGAGAGACCGTCGGGCAGGTCGGCCTCGACCGGCGGCTCGACCTCCTCGGGGGCGTCCTCAGCCGGGGTCTCCTCCTCCGGGGCGTCCTCAACGGGAGCCTCGTCGGTCGGGGTCTCCTCCTCCGGAGCGTCCTCGGCCGGAGCGTCGTCACCGGGGGCCTCTTCGTCGACGCCCTCGCTGTCGACGACGTCCTCGTCCACCACGTCCTCGTCCGGAGCCTCGTCGGTGGCCTCCTCATCGACGGGAGCCTCGTCCACGGGCGTTTCCTCGACCAGGTCGGCGGGGTCCTCTACGGTGCCCTCGTCAGCCCCCTCATCAACGCCTTCGTCCTCGGTGCCGTCCTCGACCGCGTCGGCGTCATCCTCTTCGGTGGCCGGGTCGTCCGTCTCTTCGGCGTCCTCGGAGCCCTCGGTGTCTTCGGAGCCCTCAGCCTCGTCGCCCTCGGCTTCCTCCTCGCCCTCTGGGCCGTCAGCCTCCGCGTCCTCTGAGTCCTCCGCGCCTTCGGAGTCCGCTTCGGCCTCGTCGGCCCCGTCGGTGCCCTCGGCGTCCCCGGCCCCGTCTGTCTCCTCGGCTTCGGCTTCTTCGGCTTCAGGGGCCTCGTCAGCCGCGACCTCCGCGGAGACGGACTCGGCCATCTTCAGCAGCTCGCCGTCCTCCCACCGATCTGGTTGGAGGTGGGTGGCTATCGCTACGCCCGGTCTCTCCAGCCAGAAGAGATCGCCGGTCTCCGCGGACAGGTAGGCCCCGTCCTCGAAGGCCTCGTTCCCGTCCAGCTCCTCCAGCGATCCGTCCGCCAGGTGGCTGTAGCGCCCCGCGCGCAGATCGTCGAGGTCCTGGAGGCTGTCCGAGCGCAGCACTGCGATGCGCCCGTAGAGCTGGTCGGGACCCTGCACCCACGAAATCTGGGACTGGCTGTTGCCCTGACGATCCGTCGTGGACGAGGCGTTGACGCCGTAGTGCTCCAGGCCGGGCGGCAGGTAGGTCAGCTCGTAGCCGTCGAGGCTGTAAGTGCTCACACCCTGCCTGACCACCGGCCAGTCGAACGCCTCTGTGTCCTTGTCGTCCGCGGCCGCGGGCCCGGCGAGACCGGTCAGTCCCGACGTGGAGATCGCGGCCGCGCTGAAGAGCGCGACCCACCTCGTGTGGTGCTTGCGCATGAGAGTTCCTTCCCATCGACTACTCATAGTGATTATTCCAGGGCACTCCGTAATTATCGAGAGGACTAGCAGTCAAATATCGGACATGAAGTAATCAAATACTTACATAGGGTGAGATTTGACTGGGTTGACTTACGCGGCCGCGGGTCGCGAGCGGGTGGAGTCCCTGCGCAGGGTCACAGGTGTGTCACCAGTCGTATTCACCCTGAGGTGGCAGTCGACCAGACCACGCGTACTTGGGAGGCACTGTGTATTACCGCATCGGATTCGTCGTCGGAGTCGTAACACTCTCGTTCACCGTCGTCCCGAGCCCCGCGCTCGCGTCGCCGGGCTCGCCGGCAGCGGCGCCCGGGCAGGCAGCAGCCCCGGCCCAACAGCCGTTGTCCCAGCAGTCGTCGCAGCAGCCGTCATCCCAGCAGCAACCATCCGAGCGGCCTCTGATCGCCGTCGCCCACCGAGGGGCCTCCGGCTACGCCCCGGAGAACACCCTCGCCGCCATCGATGAGGCCCACCGGCTCGGCGCGGAGACCGTGGAAGTGGATGTCCAGCTCACCGGGGACGAAGAGCTCGTCCTGATGCACGACACCACCCTCGACCGCACCACCGACGTCGCCGAGGTCTTCCCCGACCGGGAGTCCTACGACGTCGGCGACTTCACCCTGGCGGAGATCCGCCAGCTCGACGCCGGTTCCTTCTTCGGTGACGAGTACGCCGATGAGCCCGTCCCGCTCCTCGGGGAGGCCCTGGACCGCCTCGAGGCACACGACCAGAACCTGCTCCTGGAGGTCAAGGAGCCGGAGCTCTACCCGGGCATCGAACACCAGATCGCCGTCGAGGTCGCCCGCCGCCCGCACTGGCTGGTTCCCAACCCGCCAGACGAACCCCGCAGACTCGTCGTCCAGAGCTTCGACTGGGAATCCACGGAGGTCTCCAAGGGTCTGCTGCCCTCAGTGCCGCACGCACTGCTCGGCCGTGTCCCCGAGGAGCAGATCGCCGATTTCGACTGGGCACACATGATCAACCCGAACCACACCACCATCGACGCCGACTACGTCAGCGAGGTCCACGGCGCGGGGCTGGAGATCATGCCGTACACGATCAACGACCCCGCGGTGATGCGGGACGTCCTCGACATGGGGGTGGACGGCTTCATCACCGACTTCCCCGACGTCGGCCAGGAGGCCATTGAGGAGTTCCTCGGCGACGCGGATCCGGCGCTCGCCCGGGACCAGTCCGCTCAGGAGCAAGCGGCCCAGGATTAAGCAGCCGGGCCCCGACGGGGTGAATTCGCGTAGGCCCAATGGGATGATCAGTCCCGAATCGACCCGAATCCCGCCCGCTGGCGGGCGGGCCACCCACACGGGGTCCGCCCGCCACCGGGTCCGGCCAGGAAGCGGAGACACACGTGAGTGACCGGCTGCCCATTCCCAGGGAACACGTCGACTGGCGCACGAAGGGCCTGTGGTGGCCTGGGGAGCCCGTCACCCTCGACGAGTTCGCCGCCCGCAAGGACCACCTGTTCACCGGCCCGTTCACCTGGCCCCTGATGGTCCTGCGGGCCTCGGCCCTGGACCGCAACATCGCCGCCCTGGCCGGCTTCACCGAACGGCACCGGTTGCTGTTCGCCCCGCACGGCAAGACAGCCATGTCGCCGGTGCTCACACAGCGCCAGCTCGACGCGGGCGCCTGGGGGATCACGGCGGCCACCGCCAACCAGGTTCTGGACTTCCGCCGGTTCGGGGTGGGTCGGATCCTGCTCGCCAACGAGCTCCTCGACCCGAAGGTCCTGCGCTGGGTGGCGGCCGAGCAGAACGCCGACCCCGACTTCGAGTTCCTGTTCTACGTGGACTCCCCGGAGGGCGTGGCCGTCGCCGCCGAGGCCGCACAGGAAGCCCGAGCCCAGTCCGTCAGGGCGGCCGAAGCGGGGGAGAGCGGTCCGGGGCGCCCGCTGCGGGTGATGGTGGAACGCGGCACCCCTGGTGGCCGTACCGGCTGCCGGACGCGGGAGCGGCTCCTCGCGGTGGCGCGCGAAGTCGTGCGGGCGCCCGGACTGGAACTGGCGGGGGTCGCCGGGTACGAGGGCTCGCTGAGCGACGGGGAAGGGGTCCGGGGCTTCCTGGACGACCTCCTCGGCGACGCCGCCGCGCTCAAGGCCGAATTCACCGCTGAGCAGGGCTTGGCGCGCCCCGTGCTGTCCGTGGGCGGCAGCGCCTGGTTCGACCTCGTCGCGGAAGTGCTGGGCGGCCGTGAGGACGTACTGCCGATCCTGCGCAGTGGGGCCTACGTCGCCCACGACGACGGCCTGTACAAGCGGACGACGCCGTTCAACCGGATGCCGACCGACCGGATGGCGGCGGGCGAGGAACGGCAGGACAGCGGTGCGCCCGGGAACCAGGACGGGCTGGTCGGCGCACTGGAGCTGTGGGCGCAGGTGACCTCCACCCCGGAGGAGGGGCTGGCGATCGCCGGGATGGGCCGCCGCGAGGCCAACTACGACCAGGGGTTCCCGATCCCCCGGACGGTGCGCCGGGGCGACGGGGACACGGTCCCGGCGACGGGGGTCGAGGTCACCAACCTCAACGACCACCACGCCTACCTGCGTGTCCCGGAGGGGTTGGGTGTACGCCCCGGCGACCTGCTCTCCTTCGGGATCTCGCACCCGTGCACGGCCTTCGACCGCTGGCAGGTCATCCCGGTCGTGGACGACGGGGACCGCGTGGTCGAGGCGATCGCGACCTACTTCTAGCGGTCAGTACCCCCAACCCCCTACGCCCGGGCGGGTGTGCCAGGGGCGGGGGCCGTCCAGGGGCCGGTACTCCACGCCCGCGGCGCCGAGGCGGTCGAGGTGCGTGCGCAGTCGGGGTTCGAACTCCCCGAAGTCGCGGTCCCCTGCCGTCCACGCCTTCTCGGCGAAGGCGGACAGCCGGGGGAAGGCCATGTAGTCCAGCTTCCGCTGGGTGTCGATGTGCTCGCTCCACAGGTTGACCTGGGCGCCCAGGACGTGTTGCCGCTCCTCCTCGGTGAGGTCGGCGGGGACCGGCTCGCCCTCGTAGACGTCCTCCACGCGGAGCAGGGAGCCCACCGGGACGGGTTCGTCCGGGCTCTCGGACTGCTTGTAGTCCAGGTAGGAGGTGGCGGTGGGGCTCATGACCACGTCGTGGCCGGCCCGGGCGGCGGCGATACCGCCCTCCTCCCCGCGCCAGGACATGACGGTGGCCCCAGCGGCCAGACCCCCCTCGAGGATTTCATCCCAGCCGACGAGGCGGCGGCCGCGCTTGGTGAGGTGGTCGTCCAGTTGGCGGATGAACCAGCTCTGGAGCCCGTCCTCGTCGGCCAGCCCTTCGTCCTTGATGCGCTGCTGGGCGGAGGCACTGTTCTTCCACTGGGTCTTGGGGCACTCGTCGCCGCCGACGTGGATGTAGGTGCTGGGGAACAGCTCCATGAGCTCGTCGAGGACGTTCTTGTAGAACTCCAGGACGTTGTCGGTGACCGCGAGGACCTCGTCGAAGATGCCCCACTGGGTACCGACCGGGATCCGGCCGCACTCGCCGAGTTCGGGGTAGGCGTGGATGGCCGCCTGGGAGTGGCCGGGTACGTCGATCTCGGGGACGACGGCGACATGGCGCGCGTCGGCGTAGGCGACGATCTCGCGGATGTCGTCCTGCGTGAGGAACCCGCCGTGCGGGCGGTTGTCGAACACCGGCGGCTTGGTGACGCCGAGCTGGCTCTCGGTGCGCCAGGAGGCATCCTCGGTGAGTTTGGGGTAGCGCCGGATCTCGACCCGCCAGCCCTGGTCGTCGGTCAGGTGCAGGTGCAGCACGTTGAGCTTGTGCAGCGCCAGCAGGTCGATGAACCGCAGGATCTCGCGCTTGGGCTGGAAGTGCCGGGCGATGTCGAGCATGGCGCCGCGCCAGCGGAACCGCGGGGCGTCGGTGACGCGGACGGTGGGAAGCCGCCATGCGGCGCCGCCCAGGGGTGCGTCGCGGTAGGCGTCGGGGGGTAGCAGCTGGCGCAGGGTCTGGGCGCCGTAGAACACGCCGGCCGGGTCATTGCCGACGATGATGGCGCCCTCGCCGTCGACGATCAGGCGGTAGCCCTCGCGCCCCAGGCCTGCGCTGGGGTCGACGCTCAGCCGGATCTGGGCGTCCTCCTCGTCGCCGGTGGCGAGCGGGAAACCGGTGGCCGTGCCGAGTTCGCGCTGAAGCCAGACGCGTGTGCCCTGAGCGGCGCGGTCGGAGGAGACACGGGTGGCGGGGGTGAGGGTGAGGCCGTCCGATCCGTCGGCTTCCACCTCTTGGGGGCGGGGGACCAACGAGGGCTGGGAGGTGTCAGGCACGGGTCACTGCTCCTATCCGGTCTAGACCAATGTTGGACATACTGTCACGCTCGGACGAAGAGGGACAGGCCGGTCGTCTATCGGTCTTTTCGGGCCTCCGGTTCGGGGATGCCCGATATCCGGTGGTGATCCGTGGGGTGCTTGGGCCTCCATGGAAAGTGGGAGGTCCCGCGTGAGAGGGCGGGGTCGAAATGGGGCCGGGTTGCAGTCACCGGTTGCCTAAAAAGTCCGTTTTAGCCACTTTCCGTATTCTTTGCGTGGCGATCAGTGATCTTGGGCGTCTTCGGGAAATACCAGGGGTTGTGTGGTTCGAAGGGATCAGCGGACAAGCCGGCCTCAGCCGGATCACCCGGGGCGGAAACGCCACTGAGGGCCTCACGGATCGGTTGGTCAGCGCCGAACGTGAGGCGGGGTTCCATGAGCGTGACATGTCGTCGTTCGAACGCGAACGCATCGACTTGGAGCACCGGGTGAACCGGATGGAAGCCGAGCTCGAGTCCCTGCGCAGAAGAAGACTGGAAGCCTACTCACGCTGGTGGAACGCCCGTGATGACCGGGATCGGGCCCGCCACGTCTGTCGCAAGCTCCGCCGCAAGATCGACCGAGTACGCCGACGACGGAACGACATATGACCGGAGCTGCTCTCAAGCACCGGACCCGGAGGAACGTGGTCCGCCCCGCAGGGGCGGGCCACGTTCTTGTTCCGGGCCAGGGCTGTGCCCTCCATGGGGCCTGGATCGCCCTTCCGGGGGCTTGGGTTGCTACCTGGGCCCCTGGATGCGGGAGGTGACAGGGCTCAGCTCCTCCTCCACGCTGCGGGCGGCGTCGCGCAGCGCCGCCAGGGTCACCTGGACTGCGGGGCGCCGCAGGGTGGCTGGGCGCAGGACCGCGTAGACGTGCCGTTCCGGCGAGGCGGGCAGCTGCCGGTACACCAGGCCCGCGGGGGCGCCCACCATGGCCAGCGCGGGAACCGCCGCGATCCCGATCCCCCTGGACACCAGGCTCAGGATCGTCCCCAGCCCCTCGAACTCCCACGCCGCCGCGGGCAGCCCGCCCACCTCCGCGAAGAGTCTCTCGATGCCGTAGCGCGAACGCTCGCCCTCCGGTGCCACGATCCAGGACTCGCCCAGGAGCTGTTCCAAGGCCAGCGGGGCCTCCGGGTCTGCCAGCCGGTGGTCCTCGGGAACGGCCAGGACCATCGGGTCCCGCAGCAGGTGCACGTGGCGAAGGGTGCTCTCCGGCCCCCGTCCCGGGTGCTGGCCGCTCCAGTCGTCGACCAGCGCGATGTCGACCTCACGTGAGCGCACCTTCTGCGTTCCGGTCGCCAGCAGCGTCTGTCGCAGCACCAGTTGCATGCCCTCGTGGCGCCGCAGGGGAGGGGCCAGCAGCGGCGCGAACGCCACGGCGGCAGTTGGGAAGGCTGTGACGGTCACCACACCGAGCGCGATGTCGGACTGCTCCGCGAGCACCGACTCCGTTGCCTCGACCAGGGCCAGGATCTCCTCGGCCTGATTGACCAGGAGTTGGCCGGCGTCGGTCAGTTCGGCGCCTCTCGGGGACCGGTCGAGGAGCGCGACCCCCGTCTCCTGTTCGAGTCTGGCGAGTTGTTGGGACACCGCGGAAGGCGTGTAACCCAGGGCGTTCGCGGTGGCGGCGATGGTGCCGCGGGCGCTGAACTCGCGGAGGAGTTGGAGGCGGTGTAGATCGAGCATAAGGACATCTTATGCTCACCATCGAAAAGACTCGCTTGTACTGATGATGCATCGCGGGCAGTGTTGTAGGTGAAAGGCCGCCATCTGGACAGAGGACCAGATCAGAAGGCGTCCAAGCGCCGTACGACAAGCCGGAGATGAGTCATCCATGACCGTCACTGTGTCCGCCACTCTCGCCGTCAACGAAGCCCTCAACGACAAGCGCCGCCAGGGGGTGCGCGTGCTGCCGCTCGGTTTCGGTGAGGCAGGTCTGCCGGTGCACCCGGTCATGCGGGACCAGCTCTCCGCCGGCAACGGCGCCAACGCCTACGGCCCCGTCGCCGGTTCCAAGCCTCTCCGCGAGGAGGTCGCCGGCTACTGGGGACGCCGCGGTCTACCCACCGACCCCGAGATGGTCATCGCCGGCCCCGGCAGCAAGCCCCTCCTTTACAGCCTTCTTCTCGAGATCGGCGGCGACACCGCCATCGCGGCACCCAGCTGGGTCAGCTACGCCGCACAGAGCCGTCTGGTGGGCCAGCGGCCCATCATGGTGCCCACCGCCACCGGCCAGGGCGGCGTACCCCAGCCGGACCTGCTGCACGCCGCCGTCAGCGATGCCCGGGAACAGGGCCGCACCGTCAACGCCGTGGTCGTCACCGTCCCGGACAACCCGACCGGTACCGTCGCGGACGCCGAGACCGTCCGCCGGCTGGCCGAGGTCGCCCGCGAACTCGACCTGGTCATCATCTCCGACGAGATCTACCGCGACCTCGTCCACGTCGACGCCGCGGGGCAGGACCGAGCCGTAGTCCACAGCCCCGCCGAGTACGCGCCCGAGCGCACCGTCATCTCCACCGGCCTGAGCAAGAACCTGGCCCTGGGCGGCTGGCGGCTCGGGGTCCTGCGCCTCCCGGATTCCGAGATCGGCCACCGTCTGCGCGGCGGTCTGCTCGGCGTGGCCAGCGAGATCTGGTCCAGCCCGGCAGCCCCCGTCCAGGAGGCCGCGGCGCACGCCTTCGCCGAGCCGCTCGAGCTGGTCGACCACATCGACCGCAGCCGTCGCCTGCACGGCACCGTGGCCCGTGCCGTAGCAGACGTCTTCACCCGGGCCGGAGCCACGGTCGCCGACCCGCGTGCGGCCTTCTACCTCTACCCGGACTTCGAGCCGGTGCGCGAGCGGTTGGCCGCGCGGCACGGAGTGACCACCGGACCCGAGCTGACCGGCCTCCTCCTGGAGCGCTTCGGTATGGGCGTCCTGCCCGCGGTCGAGTTCGGCGAGAGCTCCCACGCCCTGCGCATGCGCGTGGCCACCAGCCTCCTCTACGGGGAGGGCGAGGACCGCCGCTACGCGGCGCTGTCCGCCCGGGACCCCTTGGCCCTTCCTTGGATCCGCGCCCACCTGGACCGGCTCACCGAGGTACTCGGAGCCCTGTTGGCCGAGGCGCCCAGCAAGGTCGTCTCCGGCCCCAAGGCGGTCGTGCAGCCGGTGCGCTGACACCGGTGGCCGGACCGGCCCCACAATCGTGCCCGCCCCGCAAAGGGGGCGAGGCGGGCACAGTCAACGGGACCCTCCCTATCTCTCCCAGGGAGGGTCCCGTTATGCGTGTGCCGTGCCCGCTCCAGGGCCCGCGCCGGCCCCAGCGCCCGTGCCCGCTCCAGGGCCCGCGCCGGCCCCGGAGCTCGCTCCGGTGCGCGTGTCCGCCCCGGAGTTCGCGTTCGAGGCCAGCTCGCGGCTGGGCGTGATGACCGCCCGGTAGTGATCCACCAGCTCGGCGTTGACCGACGCCCACGTCCGGTGTGCCACCGAAGGCCGGGCCCCGGCCGTCATCCGTGCCCGCACCTCGCGGTTGTGCGCCAACCGCCCCACAGCCACCCGCAGCTCCCGGACCGAGTCCGGCGCGTACAGGAGCCCGTTGCGCTCCGGAGCCACCAGGTCCACGGGCCCGCCCGCGGCGGGCGCCACCACCGGCACCCCTGAGGCCAGAGCCTCCTGGACCGTCTGGCAGAAGGTCTCGTCCGCACCCGTGTGCACGAACACGTCCAGGGCCGCGTACAGCCGCGACAGGTCCGCGCCGGTGCGCTGTCCGGTGAAGACGGCGCCCGGCAGGAGCCGCCGCAGCCGGGCGCGTTCGGGTCCGTCCCCGACCACCACCAGCCGCAGACCCGGGATCCTGGCCAGGTGCGCCAGCAGATCCACCCGCTTCTCCCGGGACAACCGGCCCACGTATCCCACGAGGGCTTCCCCGTTCGGGGCCAGCCGACGGCGCAGCTCTTCGGAGCGGTGCTCGGGGGAGAAGCGTGCCGTGTCCACCCCGCGCCGCCAGAGGTCGATCCGGGGGAAGCCCCGGTCCGACAGGGCGGCCAAGGTGGCGGAGGAGGGGGCCAGGGTGCGGTCCACCGCGGCGTGGGTCCGGCGCAGCAGAGTCCAGAGGGCCTCGGAGCCGGGCATGCGGTAGCGCTCGGCGAACCCGGGGAGGTCGGTCTGGAACACCGCCAGGGTCGGCAGGGCCCACCTGCGGGCGACGTCCACCGCCGCCGCGCCGAACAGTGCCGGGGAGGCCAGGTGGAGGACGTCGGGGGCGAAGGCGCGCAGGGCCGCCGTCATCGCCCGGCGGTAGGGCAGGCCGACCGGGAAGTCCCGGTAGACGGGCAGGGGGAGGGCGGGCATCCGCAGGACGGGGAAGCCCGCGTACGAGGTGGGACCGCGGCCGGGGGCCAGCAGCACGGCTTCGTGGCCCTCGGCCGCGAGGTGCTCGGCGACCCGGCACACGGAGTTGGTGACCCCGTTGACCTGTGGAAGGAAGGACTCGGTCACGATCGCCACGCGCAGGGGCGTTCGCCGGTCGTGGGACGGGGATGCGGGGGACATACGGGGAGCTCCCAACGCCGTGGTCTTGCCTTCTACGACGCTAGGCGTGCCGGGTGAACACGGACCGTGGCGTACGGGAACCGCGGCCGAAGCCGGAACGTGGGAGTGTCGAGTAGGTGGTGACGGTGTCTGTACGGTCAACTGACCACCGTGTGACCCACTGGTGGCTACCATCGCCAAAAATAGTTCTATGATTACGCTAAGGAGTCATGCGGTGACGCTCGTGGAATGGGCAGAGCTGGTGCGAACCGAGCTCGACCTCGCTGAAACCGACCCCCTCCAGAAGGGGGACGTCGACCGCATACTCGATTTGGCCCGTGATGCCGCTCACTCCGTGGCGCGTCCGGCCGCGCCGCTCACGACCTACCTGCTCGGGGTGGCTGTGGGGCAGGGTGCGGACCCGGAAACAGCGGCTGCGGTGCTCAGCAGGCTCTCGTTGGCACAGGTCGATAACCCGGAGGAGTAGCCCGAAATTGGGTACTCCGAATGGCGCGCGGACACGAAGAAATGCTCATGTGGAGGACACGTGATTCGTTCGTTACGCGTCAGTGCCATTCTTTGCCGATATCGCGCACCGACTACCAGTGCCAACGTGATCTCGATGGCGCTGGTTACCGCGTCACCGCCTAGGTTTCCTCGGCCCCACACACCCACCGAAAGGGAGATCCCCCGTGGACCAACTCCTTGAGATGGCTGAGATCGTCAGCGACATCATCTGGGGACCCTTCGTCCTCATTCCGTTGCTGCTCGGTGTCGGTGTCTACCTCACCGTCCGTCTCCGCGTCCTCCAACTGCTCCGGCTGCCGCACGCCCTGTGGCTGGCCCTGATCCGGCGCAAGGAGGACCCGTCCGTCGAGGGCGATATCTCGCACTACCAGGCGCTGAGTACCGCTCTCGCGGCCACCGTCGGTGTCGGCAACATCGCGGGCGCCGCCCTTGCCATCGGTATCGGTGGTCCGGGCGCGCTGTTCTGGATGTGGGTCATCGGCATCTTCGGAATGGCCACCAAGTACAGCGAAGCCCTCCTGGGGGTGAAGTACCGCCGCACCGACGCCAAGGGCGAACAGAGCGGCGGACCGATGTACTACCTCAAGCACGGGATCAAGGGCGGCCTCGGCACGGTCCTCGGAGTCTCGTTCGCGGTCTTCGGGGCCATCGCCGCCTTCGGTATCGGTAACGGTACCCAGGCCAATACCGTGGCCCAGCAGGTCAACAGTGTCACCGGCATCGAGCCGTGGATCGTCGGCATCGTCCTGATGGTTCTCGCCGGAGCCGTCATCCTCGGCGGAATCAAGAGCATCGGCCGTGTCGCCTCCGGCCTGGTGCCGATCATGATCATCGGCTACGTCGGCATCTGCCTGGTCGTGCTCGCAGCCAACTGGGATGCCCTGCTCCCCGCGTTCCAGCTGGTCTTCGTCAGCGCCTTCACCGGCACTTCCGCGACCGGCGGGTTCGTCGGTGCGGGCGTCATGCTCGCCATCCAGATGGGTTTCGCGCGCGGCATCTTCTCCAACGAGTCGGGACTGGGCACCGGCGGTATCGCCGCCGCCGCCGCGAAGACCAGGCAGCCGGTGCGGCAGGCCATGGTGTCCATGACCCAGACCTTCATCGACACCATCATCGTGGTCAGCATGACGTGTCTGGTCATCATCGTCACCGGTGCTTGGCAGGTGGCAGAACCCGAGGACGGCTCGCTGCTCACCTCCCAGGCTATGACCGAGGGCCTGGGTGCCATCGGCCCCGGCGCCGCTGCCGCCGGCGCCTACATCGTCGCCCTGTCCGTCGCGGTGTTCGCCTTCAGCACCCTGCTCGGCTGGGCGTACTACGGCGAGCGCTGTGTGGAGTTCCTGGGCGGCCGCACGCTCGTGCTGCCTTACCGCCTGGTGTTCATCGCGATCATCTTCGTCGGTTCGGTCGCCAGCCTGGACTCGGTGTGGCTGTTCAGTGACATCGCCAACGGTCTGATGGCCCTGCCCAACCTGATCGGTCTGGTCATCCTGGCCCCGGTCATCGTGGCCGAGACCAAGAAGTTCTTCGGCCATCCGGACTGGCGCAACCCGGACGCCGTCATGGAAGACGTCCGGGGGTAGCCCCTTCTCCGGACGGACGACCAGGGGGACCGGCCATGTCCGGTCCCCCTTTCGATGCTCAGGTGTCGGCTACCACCAGGCTGGCTGTGCCGGCTACCACCAGAGGTGGAAATGGTGCACGGGGCCCTGGCCGCTTCCGGCGTCGACCTCCTCGGCCCGCCGCAGGGCCTCGGTCAGGTAGGCCTTGGCGTCGGCGACCGCGGCCCGGGTGTCCGGGGACTGCGGGATCAGGGCGGCGATCGAGGAGGACAGGGTGCAGCCGGTGCCGTGGGTGTTGTGGGTGTCCACCCGGGGGGCGCGGAACTCCACCGGCTCCGACACCCCGTCGACCAGCAGGTCCACGCTCTCCGCACCCGGCAGGTGACCGCCCTTGAGCAGGACCCGGCGCGGACCCAGTTCGAGCAGGCGCTCGGCCTGGTCGCGCATCTGCTTCAGACTGGAGGCCTCGGACTCGCCAAGCAGGTCGGCGGCCTCGGGCAGGTTCGGGGTGATCAGATCGGCGCGCGGCAGCAGCTCGGTGCGCAGCGCTTCGGTCGCGGAGCTCTCCAGCAGCCGGTCGCCGCTCTTGGCCACCATCACCGGGTCCACGACCACGTTGGGCAGCCGGTAGCGGTCCACTGCGGCCGCGACCGCCTCGGTGACCTCCGAGGTACCCAGCATGCCCACCTTGACCGCGTGCACGGTCGCGTCAGTGAACAGGGTGTCCATCTGGTCGGTGACGAAGGACGCGGGGACACCGTGCACCCCGGTGACCCCGCGTGTGGACTGGGCGGTCAACGCCGTCACCACGCTCATCCCGAAGACCCCGTGGGCGGAGAAGGACTTCAGGTCCGCCTGGATGCCCGCGCCCCCGCTGGGGTCGCTTCCGGCGATCGACACGACATTGAATGCGCTCATGATCTGGCGTTCCTTCGCTAGTGCGAACTAGGGCAGGTTCGACGGGTGTGCTCTCAGCCGGGAGAACTCTCTCCGGCACCCCGCGCCGCCGGGGCCTCGCGACCCCGGCACCGTATGCGTCTGTGGTGGTTCCGACTCTAGTGGACCGTCAAGTTCCCGCGCTCAGCGAGGGCCTCCTGCTGGGCGTGCTTGCGCCGCTCCCAGATGATCATGCCGACGACGACAACGAAGCCGGCCGCCGCGAAGGCGGCCGTGGCCGGGACGTCGGTCATCGGCTGGATGTCGCGCTGGTCGTCCTGCCAGGGCCACAGGGCGCGCAGGGAACCCGCCATGAGCCCGGTCAGCACCACGAGGGTGATGTGGTGGTGGTTCTCCAGTAGGAACTGGAGGAGCTTCACGAACAGGGCCAGTCCCGTGATCATGCCGAGGACGAACACGGTGATGTACGGGATGTCGGCGCTGCGCAGGGCGGCCATGGTGGGCTCGTACAGGCCCAGGGTCAGGAGGATGAAAGAGCCAGACAGGCCCGGCAGGACCAGGGCGCAGATGGCCACGGCGGCGGCGAAGAACACGATCACCGGGTGAGTGGGCAGGTTGGCGCCCGGCAGGCCGGTGAGGAAGAAGGCGAGTGCGGCGAAGGTGAGGGCGACGAGGTAGTGCCAGGGCTGCCAGCGCTTGCCCGCCCCCGTGTAGGGGATGTAGAGGCAGGCCAGGACCAGTCCGAAGAACAGGGCGTAGGCGTACTGGTCGTAGACCTCGACCAGCGGGGCGAGGAAGATCGCGGCCAGGATGAGGGCCACACCCATGCCGATCAGCGCTGGCAGGAGAACCGTCCAGTCGACCAGCCGGAACTGCTCCATGGCGCGTTCCTTGCCGCGGCCGCGCGGCACATCGGTCACGTACCGCTTGATGCCGCTGACCACGTGTCCGGCACCGCCGATCAGCTTGTCGTAGAGGCCGACCATCAGCGCGACCGTGCCTCCGCTGATGCCGGGCAGCGCCTCGGATGTGCCCACGGCCCCGCCGCGCACGAAGTTGAAGATGTAGGAGCCTGCTGACTTGGCCATGTTGTCGGGCGCGGGCCCGGGGAGTCCCGGGAGGGGGCGCCGTCCTCCGTCCTGATGGTGCCACCGGTTCCGTACTGGAGACCGGAGAGTCAAAGGGGTGCTGGTCCGCGCGGACCGTGCGGGCGGCCGCCGAAGGCTGCCGAGCCCGACGTCCGCGCGTAGGTTTGCCACCCGGCCGCGCCACGGGGGAGAAGGGGCGACGAGGCCCAGGGCCGGGCAGCGCCAAGTCTATCGTCGCCGGAGGGGAGGGAAGGCGGAAGAACGCACTGAGACCGCAGGTTTCGGTTGGACGCGTCGCGGAATCACCTGAGACCGAAAGGTCGGGTCGAGAGTGAGCCGGTCAGGTCGGGAGACGGGCCGGATTCAGTTCGGGAGTGAGTCGGACAAGGGATGGGCCGCGCTCCCGGAACCGTCCTTGGCCACCGACGAGGCCCACCGGTAGTCCTGCTTGCCCACCGCGGTGCGCCGCACCCGGTCCACGAAGTGCACGGTCCGGGGCACCTTGAAGCCGGCCAGCCGGACACGGCAGTGCGCCTGCAGCGCGTCCTCATCCGGGTGCGCGTCCTGGGCCAGCGACACCAGGGCCGTCACCCGCTGCCCGAGCCTCTCGTCCGGCGCGGGGACCACGATCACGTCCTCCACCCCGGGGTAGGCCTTGAGCACGGCCTCCACCTCTTCGGGGTAGACCTTCTCCCCGGCGGTGTTGATGACCACGCTGCCCCGGCCCAGCAGAACGATCGATCCGTCCTCCGCCCGGGTGCCGTAGTCCCCCGACAGCGCCCAGCGCCGACCCTCCTCGTCCGTGGGGAAGGTGCGCGCCGTCGTGATCGGGTCGTTGTAGTAGCCCAGGGGGATCCGCCCGGTCCGGGCGATGCGCCCGACCTCGACCGAGCCCGGGGGCAGCGGGCGCAGCGCGTCGTCGAGCACGGAGATGCTGCCGCCCATGGTGAAGCTCTGCCGGTCGGCGGAGACCGCGACGGTCACCTCTTCGTCGGGAACGGTCGCCGAACCGCACACACCGGTCTCCGAACCCCCGTAGGAGTCGGCGAGCGTGATGTCCTCGCGCCACGCACGCCACAGCCCGCGCACCGCGGGGGTCAGGGGGGTGCCTCCCGACCGCACCGAGGTGAGGTCCGGGCACAGCGACGGTTCGGTGAGCAGGTGCCGGGCCAGCGGGCGTGCCATCGCGTCGCCCACCAGCTGGAGGGCGTGCACGCCTTCGCGGTGCGCCAGCTCCAGCACCCGGCCCGGTTGGAAGCTGCGGTCGGTGGACAGCACCACGCGCTTGCCGCACAGCAGCATGCTCAGCGCGTTCCACTGCCCGGCGGCGTGCATCAGCGGTCCGAGCACCAGCATCCGCTGCGGGAAGCAGGCGGTCGCGCGCTCCGCCACCTCGCGGAGGCTGCCGGCGCGGGGAACGCCCGGGGCGCGCCGCTCCACGGCGGCGCGGAAGATGTCGGCCTGGCGCCACAGCACACCCTTGGGATAGCCGGTGGTGCCGCCGGTGTAGAGGAGGTAGTGGTCCTCGCCGCTGGTCTCGGGCAGTGCGACGTCGGAGCCGTCGGCGTCGTGTGCCGCCAGCGCCGCCTCGTAGTCCGTACCCGCCAGGGACGCGTCGCGCTCCGATCCGTCTTCGAGCAGCAGCACGTGCCGCAGCCGGGGCAGGTCCGTGCGGACCCCGGACACCGTCGCGGCCAGGGAGTCCTCGGCGATGAGTGCCACCGAGTGCGAGTCCGAGAGCACGTGTCCCAGCTCGCCCGCGACGTACCGGTAGTTGACGTTGACCGGTACCGCGCCGGCCCGCAGCACACCGACGAAGGACTCGACCCACTCGACGCGGTTGAAGGACAGGATCGCCACGTTCTCACCGGGGCGGATACCGACTCCGACCAGGTGCCGGGCCAGGCGCGTCGCCCGCTCGTCCAAGGCGCGGTAGGTGAGCCGACGGGGCCCGGCGACCAAGGCGGTCCGGTCGGGCACGGCTTCGGCCACCGCCGCCATGAGGCCGGCGAGGGAGAAGGGGGTGTCCGGTGACGCGTGACGGGGCACGTCTGGCCTCCCTGACGATCGAAAGACTGCCGTCCTCGGCGAGAACGCTCGCGGCGGCTGTGGCTGGTTAGGAGCGACCGTACCCGTCAGGAGCGGCCCCGATCGCGACTGGGGCTGTGGACCGCGTCACCTGCGTAATCACCCCGCGTCACCCTCGTGTGGGCGGGGTTGAACAGTGCCCGCTCAGGGCATGTGCGGGCCCTGATGACGCGCGGATTTCGGGCCCCGACATGTGGTGGTGACATCCGCCACCCCTTGTGTGCTCACCGGATCATCTGCTCAACTCCTTGGGGATCTCCGCCGTCGGGGCGCTACCGCGCCTCACGGTGGGTATCTACCGTCTGACATCGGTCAATGGTGATCGGAGCTGCTAGATGACCACCCAGAACCTGGGACAGCAGGACTCCGCCGGAAACCCCGGCGGCCAGGCACTCACCAGCGCGGACCACATCGCACTCGCGGAGTCGAGATCCGCACACAACTACTCACCCCTGCCCGTGGTGATCGCCGAAGGCCGTGGCGCCTGGGTGACCGACGTGGAGGGAAAGCGGTACCTCGACTGCCTCGCCGGGTACTCGGCGATGAACTTCGGCCACCACAACCCCGACCTCCTGGCGACCGCGCACGCCCAGCTCGACCGGGTGACGCTGACCAGCCGGGCCTTCTACAACGACCAGTTCGGCCCGTGGGTGAGCGCCCTCGCCGACATGGTCGGCAAACAGAAGGTCCTGCCGATGAACACCGGCGCGGAAGCGGTGGAGACCGGCATCAAGGTGGCCCGCAAATGGGGCTACGAAGTCAAGGGCGTCGCGGAGAACCAGGCGACCATCGTCGTGGCCGGCGCCAACTTCCACGGCCGGACCACGACCATCATCTCCTTCTCCTCCGACATGGAGGCGAAGACCGGTTTCGGCCCCTACACCCCGGGCTTCCGCTCGGTGGCCTACGGGGACGCGAAGGCCATCGAGGAGGCCATCGACCACACGACCGTGGCCGTGCTCATCGAACCGATTCAGGGCGAGGCCGGTGTGATCGTGCCGCCCGCGGACTACCTGCCCCGCGTCCGCGAGATCTGTGACGAGAACCAGGTGCTGTTCATCGCCGACGAGGTGCAGTCGGGCCTGGGGCGCACGGGCACCATCAGGGCCTGCGAGCACACCGGGGTCGTGCCGGACGCCTACCTGTTCGGCAAGGCGCTGGGCGGCGGGATCATGCCCGTTTCGGCGATGGTCGCCGACGAGGACGTCCTCGGCGTCATCCAGCCCGGCCAGCACGGCAGTACCTTCGGCGGTAACCCGCTCGCCGGGGCGGTGGGGCACACGGTCGTCCGGATGCTGACCGAGGGCCCCTACTTGGAGAACGCCCGGAAGCTGGGGGAGGTCCTGCGCCGCAGGCTCGACGAGTTCGTCGGCGAAGGGGTGGTGTCGGCGCGCAGCATCGGCCTGTGGGCGGGGGTGGACGTCGACCCCGGACTCGCTTCCGGCAAGGAACTGTGCAAGCGCCTCGCCGAACGCGGGGTCCTGGTCAAGGACACGCACGGGTCGACCGTGCGGATGTCGCCGCCGCTCATCATCAGCGAGGAGGACCTCAACTGGGGACTGGACCGCTTCGGCGAGGTCCTCGCGGAACTGCGGTCCGAGCAGCCGTGACGCGTAGGGGATGAGGCGCAGCAGATGAGGCGCTTCGTCCCTGTGCGGGAAGGCGGGTGCCCCGCCTCGGAGGGATCCGGGGCGGGGCACCCCAGCGTCGGGCGGGATGCTTCAGGCCCGTGCGTGTTCGATCCCGAGCAACCGTTCCAGTGCTTGACCGCCGGCGGGCGTGACGACGACCGCCCGGCTGCTTCTCGCCGGTCGCACCCACAGGCGCTCGTGGAAGACGGCGGCGATGTGTGCGCCAACGGCACCGGCGAGGTGAACGCGTCGTTCAGTCCAGTCGACACAGGCCCGAGTGGCTGGACGACGACCCGGTGCGAACGGGGCTCCCAGGTCCTCGCTGAGCCACGTCATACCTTCGTCCGTGAGCGCCAGCGATTCCGCGACGAGCACGCGCTGTTGGACGAGTGCATCGGTGATGGTGACACCGAGTGCGCCGGCCAAATGGTCGTAGCAGGTCCGCGCGCGGGCGAGCTGTGTATTGACCGAGGCCTCCCGAAGGCCGCGCACGGGCGCTGTCGGCTGGTTTCCGAGGGCGGCGACGGATTCCACTACTTCGGCGATACGCGTTCCCGCCAATTGGACGTAGCGGTGGCGCCCTTGCCGGTGTTCGACCAGCAGACCCGAATCGACCAGGCGGTTCAGGTGCCCTGTAGCCGTCGACGGCGCGACACCGGTGTGGCGCGCGAGCTCCCGTGCCGTCCAGGCCCGACCGTCCATGAGCGCAACCAGGATGCGGGCGCGTGTCCCGTCCGCGAGGGCGGCCGCGACCGAGACGAGGTTCTCCGCTGTCACGAGGCCAAGTGTAGGACGATCACGGTTCGGCGTTCACCGAACTGAAGCGGGCCGATGATGGCCGCATGGGAATCCTCGATGACCCGCGGTTCGCGGTTCCGTCCGTGCCTTACTCGACCGGAGGAATCGCGTGGCTGCGCGCCCACGTTGCACGCTTCTCCGAAGGCGCCGACCACGAGCGTCGGCGCGCGCTGGCCCTCACACTGCTTCACGGGGTCGAGCCCGGATCGCTGCGTCGACCAGGTCACCCGGTGGCGACTCTCGCTGAGGCACTGGGACTACCTCGCGAGGTCGCCGGTGATGTCGACATCGTCGCGGAGGGATACCAGCCACACGATCCCGCGCCACCGGAGGCCGACGCGGCCGTCGCACGTCTCGTCGCGGCGGCCGGCGGCGACTGGGATGAGCTGACCGCGGCCCGGATCGGACTGCTGGTGCAGGCATGTGCCGCGACGCGGTCGCTCATCGCGGGCAACGAACCGCCCGTCCCGGTCACGCGCCGCGTTGCGCCCTCCGGTGAGGAAGTCATCGTTCCTCTCGAAGAACAACCCTTTGGTGCGGGACGGCACGCGTGCCCCGGCCGCGAACACGCACTCAGCCTTGCTGACGGAGCCCTGTCGTTCAGGAAGCTCCATCATGCTGCCGAACCGCTCCTGCTCCCCAACGCCTGGGACTTCGCATCAGCCGCGACCTTCGTCCAGCAGGGTTTCCACGCGGTCGGTACGACCAGTCTCGGGCTTGCCGCTGCGCACGGGCTGCCTGACGCCACGGGGGCCACTTGTCAGGAGACCCTGGCCCTCGCGAGATCGTTGGTCCGCCTGTCAGTCCCGGTCAGCGTCGATGTCGAGGCCGGATTCGGGGCCGACCCTCGAGCGCTCGCGGCCGAGCTGACGACGATCGGCGTCGCCGGCGTCAACATCGAGGACGGGCGTGCCAAGGATCTTGCGGCGATCGAGCAGCAGTGCGCCCTGATTTCGGCCTTCAAGGACTCGGCACCCGAATTGTTCGTCAACGCCCGCGTCGATACGTACTGGCTCCAGGTGCACAAGGAGGAGACGAATCGACGGGCACAGGCCTACGTCGACGCGGGTGCCGACGGCGTCTTCGTCCCCGGCCTCCGCGAACCGGGCGTGATCGACGGCCTCGTCCGATCGCTCGGTGCAACGCCGCTCAACCTCCTGGCCGAGCTACCGTTCCAGCAATTGCGAGACCTCGGCGTCCGGCGGGTGAGCACCGGATCCCTCCTGTTCCGGACCGCGCTGACCCAGGCCGCGAACGCCGTGAACGCCTACCGCAGCGGGGTTGCCGCGCCCACGGCCATGCCGTACGAGGACGTCGAGGAAACGCGAAGGTCGGTCGGCTCCGAGCCGCCGACGGTGGACCCGCACCCCTTGACCTAGGAGTCGGCAGCGTCGTCGTCCTCGTCGCCGTCCTCGTCTTCGTCGTCGGTGTGCACCGGGTCCAGGGGGCCGCCGAGTTCGGTGGTGAGGACATCTTCGTTCGCGTTCTCCAGGATGTCCCTGGACGCGTACAGGACCCGATCCGGCCCCTCCTCGACCTGGAGGCGCACGCGCTCGGCGATCGAGTTCTGGCCCTCGGCGGTGGGGTGGAAGCTCGCACGGTCCACCTGCATGCCCTCGCCCAGCTCACCCAGGACGATCCCGTTCAACCAGGCGTCGTCCTCGGTGACCTCGTAGCCGCTCAGCGCGCTGAAGACGTTGACGTACTCCACGCTGCCGACCTGGCGGGAACCGTACACGTCGCCGTCCACGGTGTAGGCGGTGTCCCGGATCCGGTCGTTGAAGCGCTCGCCGACCGTGTTCAGCCACTCCTGGTCGCTCGGGGACAGGGTGTAGTACATGCTCGACGGTTCCTCGGGGAACAGCCTCGGGTACCCCAGGACCAGGATGCGGGCGTTCGGACCGCGCTCGCGGATCTCGGTGAGCACCTCGGTGAGGGTCTCGTCGAACTCCTCCATCTTCTCGGTGACCTCGTCTTCCTGGTCCGTGCAGCCGGTCCGCTCCAGGAGCGGCATCCGCACGATGCAGGTGCGCAGGACGGGGATGAACCCGAGGTCGTTGCCGCCGATGCCGATCGTCACCAGGGACGTGTGCTCCGTGACGCGCTCGATCTGGGACTCGGGGGTGCCGATCTGTTCGAGCATCTGCGCGCCCCGGTGGGCACTGCACGCGTAGAAGGCCAGCGCACCCTCGAAGGAGAACTCCTCCTCGATGAGGTGGGCGTAGGCGTTGTCCGAGCGCCAGCACTCGCCGGGCTCCGCGGTGCCCTCCTCGTACTCGCCCGCGCCGTCCCCGGAGGAGTAGGAGTCGCCGAGGGCCACGTAGTTGCCCCACAGGGCGGCTTCCTCCGGCTCCATGCGGACCCGCCAGTCCACCTCCTCTTCCTCCGTGACCGGCGGCAGGGGTTCAGTGGGGCACACACCGCCGGTGACGTCGCACCACAGGCGCAGCAGCCCGTCGCGGGTGGTGGGCACGGACAGGGTGACCACCAGGACCAGAACGAGGACGGACGCGGTGACCAGGGTGATCCGCGCACGGCGGCGCCGTTTGGGCGCCTTGCCCTTGGCAGCGGGCTCGGAATTGGACTCGGACTCGGGGCCGTCGGACTCGGGGTTGCCTGCTCCGCCGTCGGAGCCGGACCGGTCGGATGCTGATCCGGGTCCGGATTCCGGGTCGTCGGACTCGGGGGTGTCGGGGTCCGGGTCGGCGGGGTCGTGCTTGAGTCCGAACCAGCCGCGGCGGACCTTTCCGCCGCGCTTCTTCGAGGGAGCAGGGCCTTCGGGGGTTTCCTCGGGCTCCGGGGGCTCACCGTCACGCGCTGACACGGCCGCTTACCGCCTCCCAGGTCAACAGGGCGAGTAGTCCATCCGCCAGACTACCCGGGGCGGTTCGCGGCGAGGACGTCCAGAACGCGGCGGACATCGGCGCCGTCCAGGGTGGCGCGGGCGGTCAGGCGCAGCCGCGACCGGCCGTCCGGGACCGACGGGGGCCGGAAGCACCCCACCCGAACCCCCAGCCCCAGGCAGGCCGCGCGCCAGTCCTGCGCCTCTTCGGGCGAGGGAGCCAGCACCGACACCACCGCGGCGTCCGGCCGGCTCGCCGACAGCCCACGCGAGCGCAGACCTTCGGACAGTTCGAGGGCCCGGGAGCGCACCGCCTCGGCCCTCCCCGGTTCGGCGCGTAGCACGCGCAGGGCCGCCAACGCCGCCCCCGCGGCGGCCGGGGCCAACCCGGTGTCGAAGACGAACGTGCGCGCGGTCTCCACCAGGTGCCGGATCACCCGGCGCGAACCCAGTACCGCGCCGCCCTGCGAACCCAACGACTTGGAGAGGGTCACCGACACCACCACGTCGTCGGCGCCGCCCAGCTCCGAACCGCCCACCGCGCCGCGCCCGCCCGGGCCCACCACACCGAGCCCGTGCGCGTCGTCCAGCAGCAGCGCGGCACCTTGGGCACGCGCCACCCCGGCCAAGGCGTCGACGTCGGTGAGGTCCCCGTCGACCGAGAAGACCGTGTCGCTGAGTAGGAGCCGCCGCCCCCGGCCCTCCGCGAGCAGCTCGGCGGCGCGCTCGGTGTCACCGTGCGGGAACACCGCCACCCGGGCGCCGGAGGCCTTGGCCAACCGGGTGGCGTCGATGAGCGAGGCGTGGTTGTACTGGTCGCAGACGACCAAGGGCGCCTCCACTTCGTCCGCGGCCGGGGTGACCAGCGCCGTCACCATCGCCAGATTGGCCGCGTACCCGGAGGAGAACACCAGGGCGGCCTCCGCGCCGTGGAAGTCCGCCAGCTCGCGCTCCAACTCACCGTGCAGCTCCGTGTCTCCGGTGACCAGGCGTGAACCGCCCGCGCCCGCGCCCCAGATGTGGGCCGCGTCGGCCGCGGCCGCCACCACGTCCGGGTGGCGCATCAGCCCCAGGTAGTCGTTCCCGGCCAGGTCCAGTACATCGTCCGACGGGGGCCTGGGCACCGTGCGGCGCGTCAGCCCGGCCCTGGCCCGGCTCTCGGCTGCCCCGTCCAACCAGGCGAGCGGGTGCCCGGCGGGCAGCGGCCCCGGAGAGGGTTCGGGACTGGGCCTGGTGGCACGCAGGGTCCACGGACGGTGGGCGCTGCGGGCACCGGCGTCGAGGCGTTCCATGCGGGTGCGGGCTCCTCGTGTCGTGGACGGAAAAAGCGGGCGCAAAGCGGGGGTCGGCCCGGCTCGCGGCCGGAAAGCGGGACAGAAAGCGGGTCGACCCAGCGGCGGCCAATCCCGCTGGGGCGACCCGGCCCAACCCATGCCAGGGAGGCGGTTACGACTCTGCCGGTCCGGGGACTGAGAGTCACCAGTGGAAGCCCACAAAGATTCCGCGGCTATTCCTGGCTTACTCGTATGGAGCGCCGGAGCCCGTACGCGGGGAACAATAGGGCACCATGTCCCGAACGAGCACCGAGACGGCCCACCCCGCCCGGATCCGCGCCGCCGACAGCGCGCACCTGTGGCACCCGTACACGACCGTCCCCGCCGCCGAGACCCCCTACGTGGTCACCGATGCCCGAGGCGTCCACCTGACCCTCTGGGCGGACGGCGAGCACCACCGCGTGGTCGACGGCATGTCCTCCTGGTGGTCGGCCATCCACGGGTACCGCCACCCGGAACTCGACGCCGCCGTGCACGCCCAGGTAGACCGGTTCAGCCATGTGATGTTCGGAGGGCTGACCCACGCCCCCGCCGCCGAGCTCGGCGAAGCCCTGGTCGGGATCGCCCCCGACGGCCTGGAACACGTCTTCCTCGCCGACTCCGGATCGGTGTCGGTGGAGGTCGCCATGAAGATGTGCCTCCAGTACCACCGCTCCACGGGCAGCCCCGGCCGCCGCCGCTTCCTCACCTGGCGGGGCGGCTACCACGGCGACACCTTCCACGCCATGAGCGTGTGCGACCCGGACGGCGGCATGCATTCCCTGTGGGGCGACGTCCTGCCCGGCCAGGTGTACGCGGACCCGCCGCCCGCCGGTTTCGACACCGAGCCGGACCCCGGGTACCTGGCGGCCTTCGAGGAGCTGGCCCGCGAGTACGCCGACGAGCTGGCCGCGATCATCGTCGAACCCGTGGTCCAGGGTGCGGGCGGGATGCGCTTCCACCACCCCGGTTACCTGCGCGAGCTGCGGCGGATCGCCGACGCCTACGGGGTCCTGCTGGTCTTCGACGAGATCGCCACCGGCTTCGGCCGGACCGGGGAGCTTTTCGCCGCCGACCACGCCGGGGTCGTCCCCGACGTCATGTGCCTGGGCAAGGCGCTCACCGGCGGCTACATGACGCTGGCCGCCACCCTGTGCACGGCTCGGGTGGCGCAGGGGATCGCCGGGGGAGAGGTCCCGGTGCTCGCCCACGGGCCCACGTTCATGGGCAACCCGCTGGCCTGCGCGACCGCGCTGGCCTCGGTGGAGCTGCTCACCAAGGGCGGCTGGCGGAGCGACGTGGCCCGGATCGAGGCCGGGCTCCGGAAGGGGCTGGCCGCGGCCGAGGGGTTGCCGGGCGTACGCGAGGTGCGGGTGCTCGGCGCGATCGGCGTGATCGAAACGGACCGTCCGGTGCGCACGGGCGAGGCCACCCGGGCAGCCATCGCCGAAGGGGTCTGGCTGCGGCCCTTCCGCGAGCACGTGTACGCGATGCCGCCCTATGTCTGCTCCGACGGGGACGTCGCCGCGATCGCCCGGGGGATGGTCGCCGCGGTCGAGGCGTCGCTGGCGGCCGACGAGGACGCGGGGGAGCGGGGAGACGAGGGGGAGCGGGGATGAGTGTGCTGGTGGTGACCGGTACCGGCACCGAGGTCGGCAAGACCGTGGCCACGGCCGCCGTCGCCGCCCTGGCCGTGGCCGAGGGCCGGAGCGTTGCGGTCCTCAAGGCGGCCCAGACCGGGGTCGGCCCGGGAGAGGAGGGCGACGCCGAGGCCGTGGCCCGCTTGGTCCCCGGCGTCACCGTCGCCGAGACCGCCCGCTACCCGGAACCGCTCGCCCCCGCGCGCGCCGCCGCCCGGGCCGGTCGGGAGGGTCCGGAGGCACGGGAGGTCGCCGACCTCGCCCGCCAGCTGGTCTTGGAACACGACCTGGTGCTGGTGGAGGGCGCCGGGGGGTTCTTGGTGCGGCTGAACGCGGTGGGGGAGACCCTCGCGGACGTGGCGGTGCTGCTGGCCGCCCCTGTTCTGGTGGTCGCCGACCCGAGGCTGGGAACGCTCAACGCGACCGCGCTGACCGCCGAGGCGGTGCGGACCCGGGGCCTCGCCCCGGCCGGGGTCCTGGTGGGCTCCTGGCCGGAGCTGGAGCCGGAGCCGGGCTCGGAGTCGGAGCCGGGACCACCGGGCGCTCAGGTACCGGCGGAGTTGGCCATGCGCTGCAACCTCGACGACCTGCCCGACATGGGTGCGGGCCCGCTCGTCGGCGTGCTGCCCGAGGGCATGGGAGCACTGGCCCCCGGCGCGTTCACCGCCGCGGCCCGCCTGGGCCTGGCCGCGGAGTTCGGCGGGACCCGGTCGGCACGGGAGGGGCCGGACGCCTGACCCGGCCGCACCGCCCTCTGTCGGCCCCCTTCAAAACCCGGGCCCGATTCTTTGTGCCCTTCCACGGCAGACGTGCCCGCCACCCGCCGATACGTTGCCACTGCCAGCCAGTACACCGCCTTCCAGGGGACCCCTTGAACCTGCTCATCACCGGCATCACCACGCAGTCCTCCATCGCCTACGCGATCGCGGAGGAAGCCATGAACCAGGGGCACGAGGTGATCCTGACCAACCCGCCCGGCCGCGCCTTCTCCATCTGCGAGCGCATCGCCAAGCGGCTGCCCAAGGAGCCCGTGGCCGTCCTGCCGATGGACGTCACCGACCCCGAGCAGATCGCCGCCACCGCCGAGGCGATCGGTGAGCACTGGGACCACGTCGACGGCCTGCTGCACGCCATCGCCTACGCACCCGAGTCCGCGCTGGGCGGCAACTTCCTCAACACGGAATGGGAGGACGTGGCCAAGGCGATCCACGTCTCCGGATACTCGCTGTCCGCCCTGACGGTGGGCCTGCGCGACCTGCTCGCCAAGGCCCCCGACGGCGCCGGGGTGGTCTCCCTGACCTTCGACGCCAGCGTGGCCTGGCCGGTCTACGACTGGATGGGCTCGGCCAAGGCGGTCCTGGAGAACTCCGCGCGCTACCTCGCCCGCGACCTGGGCCCGCAGGGCATCCGCGTCAACACGATCTCCGCCGGTCCGATCAAGTCCCTCGCCGGCGGATCCATCCCCGGCTTCTCGCAGATCGCCGACTCCTGGAGCGACAACGCCCCCTTGGGCTGGGACACCAAGGACACCACCGTCGTGGCGGGCCCCGCCCTCTTCCTGTTGTCGTCCGCGGCCCGCGGGATCACCGGCTCGGTCATGCACGTCGACGGCGGCTACCACGCCATGGGCGCCCCGCTCGCCCCCGCCGCTCCCGGGGACGCCGAACAGGCGTGACCCGCCGGGTGCCGAGGTGTCCCCCGGTCCGCTGGGGGACACCGTTGGACCGGTCCTAGCTAAGCTGGGGCACAGGTACCGGGAATCCAGAAGAGTGAGCGGGGCGTCATGCGGCTGACCCTCCCAGACGGGAGCCAGATCCAACTGTCGAATGACATGGTGCAGGCGCTCCGGGGCTCTGTGTCAGTGACGGGTGCGCGCGACTGGAGATCCCTGGACGTGGGTGTCCCGATCGCGACGGCACGGGCGTTGGAACAGCGCGGCCTGGTCTCCCGCTCGCCTGAGGAGCCGTGGTTACTGACTGCCGCGGGGCTGGAGGTGTTCGATGCACTGGAGGCGGACCACGGGTTCGGTGCGCGTGGATCGGAAGATCCACTCATCGAAGTCGGTACCTCGACGCCCCCCAGCGGGACGGTTGCACCCGGGACAGAGCACACACGTGTGACCGTGCACCCGGAGGTCTCCGCCGATCAGGCGCGACTTCTCCAGTGGGCGCTGAAGAAGGGCAAACAGGAGACGCTGGTTCCGACCTTGGTCCCGGCGGAGTACCTCGGAGGCCGCAGGGGCCGGGTGGCTTTGTGCGTTTCCGCCGCCATCGGCACGCTCCTCCTGATGGTGGTTGAAATCGGGGCCGGTCTCATCCTTGGTGCGATCTTCTGGGGCATCGTCGGATGGTCGTACGTCAAGCACAAGCATGCACGTGATCTCGCCATGGCGCGCCTGAGGAGCAACCCCTTCCACATCATCGCTGAGCACAAGGGCCGGTACGCCACCGGGGAGGCGCTCGACGACCAGGCCAGGGGCATGCTCGGTCGGGCGCAGGCGGCGGTCGACTCGGTGCTGGACTCCCCACTCCACCGCGAGGGTCTGCTGTTGGACGAAACCCGCAACCGGGTGGTCCTGACCGATGTGGAGTGGTCGCTGGCCCGCGACCTGTACTCGCAAGCGCCGGTCCGGAACCGCATCGAGAACACTCCGGCGGTCGGTGAGCGCAGTCGGCAGGCGGCCGAGCGGGCCCGCGCCGCCCTGGCCGAGGACTTGGCCCGGGTGGAGGCGCGTATCCGCACACTGGAGTCGTACGCCGACCGGGTGCGTGCGGCCGAGCTAGAGGCACAGGACCGGGAACTTGCGGCCGAACTCGACGCGATCGCGGACCATGCCGAGCTGGTCGGGGCGGGCCGGCCCGAGCACGACGCATCGCTTTCCGCACTGGTCCAGGCCCAGGAGCTCGCCTTGGAGATCGCCGCGCTCAGCGACGGCCGGGAGCCCCAGGAGCCCGCTCAGTAGGGCCGCAACCTTCCGGTCTTGGGACGCGGGCGTGCAGCAACCGGTCCAGTTCATCCCTGAGGCTTTCGCGGGCCCATGACCTCCGACGATGCATCGGAGCGGGGACAGCGGGCACCTGACCCCCACTCTGAGGGGGCATCCCGCCCGCCGGATTCGGGTACACCGTTCCTCAACCGTGCGACCGGACCTCGTAGGGGGCAAGGGAACCGGGCGCCGAAGGGCGGTGAACGGCGTGAGGGTGTTCCTTCTGGACGGGCGCTCCGTCCATCTCTCCGAGCCCATGGGGTGGGTGCTCTGGGGTGCGGTGCCCGTCGGTCCGCGGACCGGGTCCCGCCGACTGGCGGAGGGGACACCCAAGGACACGGCGCGTGCGCTCGAACGCCGCGGCCTGGTCCGGTGGCGGGAGCGGGACGGGCTCTGGGTGGTCACCGAGCACGGCATGAGGGCTCGCGGGGTGCTCCTGCGGATGGCGGAAGAGGCGGCCGACGGAGACCTGGGAGGGACCCCGTTCTCCGGGGAGCTGCCGAGGCGGGAGTCTGTGGACCCCGACATGTCCCGGGACGAGGTCGCCTACCTGCGCGAGTCCCTGGACCTGTCGCGGGCCACCTCGGGGCCTGAGTTGACCAGGGAGGACATCGCGGCCCGGAGCGCGCTCCTCGTGGGCCTCATGACCGTGACGAGCCTGCCCCTGTCGCTGTGGATCTGGTTCCCCGAATCCGCGGGGCTGGTCCTGCTGACGCTCGCCGTCATCGCGGGCCACATGCTGTTCGGCGCCGCCTGGGTGACCCTCTTCCACGAGGTGTGGTGGTCCGTCAAACTCACCCGGGCCCACCGCACCCTCGAGGCGTTCCGCGGCCGCTACGTCAGTGCCGACATGCTGGACCGGCGGGCCAACGACATGCTCGCCCGGGCCCAGCGGGCGGTGGACACCGTGCTGGACTCCCCGATCCACCGGCGGGGGCTGCTGCTGGACGAGACCCGCAACCGGGTGGTCCTGACGGAGGCCGAATGGGCGGTCGCTGACAGCCTGTGCGAACAGACGGAGACCCGCATCCGGCTGAACTCGACCACGACCCTGGGCGAACGGAGCAGACAGGCCGCCCAGCGCGTCGGCGCGGCACTCCTCTACGACGTGGAACGGGTGGAGGCGCGCATCCGCGTTCTGGAGTCCTACGCGGCCAAGGTGCGCAGGGCCGAGGACCAGGAACAGGACCGCCAGCTCGCCGCGCGGCTGGACGGCCTGGCAGACCGGATCATCGTGGACGGCGCCGCCCACGACCAGCAGGACGAAAGCGTGTGCGCCCTCGTCGACGCCCAGCGGCTGGCTTTGGAAATGGCCGGCCAGGGGCCGGACGACGAACTGGGGGCGACCGGGGACACCGACCCCCTCAGGCCGGAGGGGGGACCGGGGAGCCCAGGGTGAAGGCCCTCGGGCCCGGGCCGCGGACGCGCAAGTGCTCGGCGCGCTCCTCGGCCTCCTCCGGAGTGATCCCGGTACCCGCGGTGGACCACCACAGGGTCCGCTCCACCGTAGGGAAGCCGCCGGACCCCGCGCGGAAGGCGAGGAGTTCCCGGTGCGCCTCCTCCACGAAGGACCGCAGGTCCGTGGGGGAGCGCCACAGGCTCACCACGTGTACGTGGTCCCCCTCGTCGGAGAAGCGGACCTCTGCTAAGTGGCCCAAGTGGTCCGCGGCTTGTTCCCGGAGCGCCGCGACGAGGGGCCGGAGGTACCGGCGGTCACCGGTGGTGGTGCGAGACTCCACCAGGACCGGCCACTGGGGGGCGAGGTCCGGTTCCGGTGCGGAGCTACGGATCCTGGCGGCCTTCGTGCGTGCGCCGACGTGGTGGGGGGTGTGGCGGGAAAGCAGGGAACGCATGGGAACTCCTCACGCAAGTGGTCCTTGATAAAGGGTCCATTTTGGCTCTGGTGGTATCTGTGGATCTAGTGCCAGTATCGAAGCCTGGGCCGAGAACGAGTAGAGCCAATGGAGCGAGAAATGGACCCTGTTCGGCGTACCGATGAACTCGTGGACCTCGTGGGCAACTGGTCCAGCGGTACGGGCGCGCTCTACCGGCGCCTGGCCGCATCCCTGCGGGGGCTGGTCGACCAGGGCTCCCTCGTCCCCGGGGAACGCCTGCCCTCCGAGCGCAACCTCGCCACCGCGCTGCGGATCAGCCGCACCACAGTGGTCTCCGCCTACGACCACTTGCGCGACGAGGGAATCCTCGAGAGCCGCCAGGGCAGCGGCACCCGGGTGTGCAGCACCAGGGCGCCCGTGCGCGCGGACGGGTGGACCGCCAACGGCAACGGCAACCCCATGTACCGCAACCTCCTCCAGAGCGACGACTCCGTCATCTCCGCGTCGTGCCTGAACACACCCGCGCTGGGCAAAGTCGAGACCGCGATCCGCGAGATGGTCGCCGAGGACCTGCCCGCACTCATGGCCGAGAGCACCTATTACCCGCGCGGTCTGCCCGCCTTGCGCGAGGCGATCGCCGAGTACTACGAGCACCAAGGCCTACCCACGAACCCCGACCAGATCGTGGTCACCACCGGTGCCCACCAGGCCGTCGCCATGGTTGCGCAGCTCTACCTGCGCAACGGTTCGCCGGTGGTGGCCGAGGACCCGAGCTTCGCCGGATGCCTGGACCTCATCCGCGACCGGGGAGCCACCGTCCACCCGGTTCCCTTGGACGACCAGGGGATCGACGCCAACGGGGTGCGCCGCGCCTTCGCCGAGAAGGCGCCCCACCTGCTGTACGTCATGCCCTCGTACCACAACCCGACCGGCACGATGATGTCCGCGGCCCGCCGACGCGAGCTGGGGGAGATGTCGGCCCGCCACGGGGTGCCCGTCCTGGAGGACAGCGCCTACACCGGGATCCGCGCCGCCGACGAACCCGCTCCGCTGGCCGCGTACGCCCCGCGCGGCGCCGAGATCATCACCGTCGACTCGCTGTCCAAGGTGGGGTGGGCAGGGCTGCGCATCGGCTGGCTGCGCGCCCCCGCCGAGATGGCGCTCCGGCTGAGCCGACGCAAGGTCCTCGCCGACCTGGCCAGCCCCCTGCTGGACCAAGCGGTCGCCGTGCGCCTGCTCGACCGCTACGCCGAACTCGCGCACGAGCGCTCCGAGCAGCTACGCGTCGCGCTGGAGCACATGGAGTCGATGCTGCGCCGGGACCTGCCGGAGTGGGAATGGCGGGCCCCTGACGGCGGCGCCGCCCTGTGGGTCCACCTGCCCGGGGTCAACGCCCGCGCCTTCGCCCAGGTCGCGCTCTGCCACGACGTCGGACTGGTGCCCGGACCCGCGATGTCCTCCTCCACGGGTGACCAGCACGACGAGTACTTCCGTCTGCCGGTGGCCTTCGACCGCGACACTCGGGAGGAGCTGGTGTGGCGGCTGGTCCGCGCCTGGCGCGAACTGCACCGCCACGGGCCGGTCGAGAGTCACCCCGACGTCCTGGTCGTCTGACCCGGCGCAACAGCGACCACCGGGCCGGCCGGCAGCCACCCCCGACACACAGCGAGGGCGGCACCACAACCGTGGTGCCGCCCTCGGCGGTTCCCGCCGCAGCGGTCAGAACCCGGAGGTTCTAGCCGAGCGTGGTCTTGCCCGCGCGGGCAGCGGCGAAGCGCTCCTGGACGTCGGCCCAGTTGACCACGTTCCAGAACGCCTTGACGTACTCGCCCTTGACGTTCTTGTACTGGAGGTAGAAGGCGTGCTCCCACATGTCCAGCATGAGCAGCGGCTGCGTGCCGATGGCGATGTTGGCCTGCTGGTCGTACAGCTGCTCGATGATCAGGCGCTGGCCCAGGGCGTCCCAGGCGAGGATCGCCCAGCCGGAACCCTGGATGCCGGTGGCCGCGGCGTTGAAGTGCGCGCGGAAGGCATCGAAGGAGCCGAACTGGTCGTCGATGGCGGCGCCCAGCTCACCCTCGGGCTTGTCGCCACCCTCCGGGGAGAGGTTCTTCCAGAAGACGGAGTGGTTGACGTGGCCGCCCAGGTGGAACGCGAGGTTCTTCTGGAGCTGGTTCACGGTGCCGAAGTTGCCGGCTTCGCGGGCCTCCGCCATCTGCTCCAGCGTGGTGTTCGCACCGGCGACGTAGGTGGCGTGGTGCTTGTCGTGGTGCAGCTCCATGATCTGGCCGGAGATCCACGGCTCGAGGGCCGCGTAGTCGTAGGGCAGTTCAGGAAGCGAGTATGGCGCAGACATCTCTGACGCACCTTTCCAATGACGCGATTCGTCGGGCTTACCAGCGATGGGATCGCTAGGCAGCAAGCTATCAGCCAGGGGGCCGCACACCCGATGTCAGGCCGTTTGTGCCCGCTTCGGGAATAAACGGGACGGTGTCCGCCAGCGGGTGCTGCCTCTAGGCCACCAACCGAACACCCTCCGGTGTGCTCGGCGCCGCTTCCACTACGGCACCCGTGCCACCCGGTTCCTTCCTTCCTCTTCCCCACCGGCCGCCGTCCGAATCACCACCTTTCACGCGGAAACTCCTGGGTTTTTTCGATCCCGAGGGCGTCCCCGCAGCGGTCTTAGCCTGGCCGGGCCGTCCGTCGGCGCAACCGTCGCCGACCTTCCAAGAAGCGTTGTCCAGGAGTTCGCCCGCCATTCACCGCCGGGGCATCGGGGAAGGCGAGAATTCATCGCCGAATTCGAGTAAGCAAAACGCCTCATAAGTATCGTTCGGCGAATCATCTCCTGGAACTCCGTAGATCTCCCGAGGCCGCCACCGCTCATGCACACCACTTCGCCCGGGGCGCCCGCCGTGAAGGCGCCCGACATCCCGTCCGTAGCCGACACCGCCCGCCCGAACCGGGGCGGGGGAGGCTTCCGACCGGAGATCGAAGGGCTGCGCGCCGTCGCCGTCCTCCTCGTGGCCGTTTACCACATCTGGTTCGGCCGGGTCTCCGGCGGCGTGGACGTCTTCCTGATGCTCACCGGCTTCCTCATCACCGGGTCGCTGATCCGGGGCATGGAACGCGACGGGCGGATCCGCTTCGCCGCGTTCTGGACCCGGCTCGCCCGCCGCCTGATCCCCTCGGTGGTGGTGGTCCTCGTCGCGACCATGGCGGCGATGTACCTCTGGCTGCCCCGGTCGCGCTGGGGCGACATCCTCGCGGAGGTGCGCGCAGCGGCCCTGTACTACGAGAACTGGGCCCTCGCCCGGAACGCCGTCGACTACCTGGCACGGGAGGCCGCCGCCAGTCCGGTGCAGCACTTCTGGTCGCTGTCCATCCAAGGGCAGTTCTACCTGCTGTGGCCGGTCCTGCTCGCCCTGACCGCGCTGGTCGCCTCCCGGGTCCGGCTGCCCCTGCGCGCGGCGGTCCTCGGCACGGTCACGCTCGTGTTCGCCCTCTCCCTGGCCTACTCGGTGCACATCACCGCTCAGGACCAGGCCTGGGCCTATTTCGACACCGGCGCCCGGCTGTGGGAGCTGGCCCTGGGCGCGATCCTCGCCCTGGTCGTCCACCGGATCAACCTGCCCGTGCGGCTGCGGGTACTCCTCGGCTGGTTCGGCCTGGCCGCCCTAGTCTCCTGCGGCATGCTCGTCTCGGTCTCGACCCTCTTCCCCGGGTACATCGCCCTGTGGCCGACCGGCGCCGCCGTCCTGGTGATCCTCGCGGGCACGACCGGCAGCCGCTTCGGTGCCGACCGGTTCCTCACCTGGGCGCCCCTGACCGCCCTGGGCAAACTCTCCTACCCCCTGTACCTGTGGCACTGGCCGATCCTCGTCGTCTACCTGGAGGTCACCGGCCGCCCCCTGGCCTCGCCGCTCGGCGGGCTGGGCGTCCTGCTGCTGTCCATCGGCCTGGCCTGGCTCACCCACCGGCTGGTCGAGAACGGGCTGGACCGGTTCACCCGGCCCGCCCGCCGCCGCACCCCCGGATGGTCGATCGGCATCGCCGCGACCCTGGTCGTCCCGGTCCTGATCGCGTCCGTGATGTGGAACGACCGGCTGGACCGGGAACGGGTCGACCGCGCGCAGGAAGCCGGGTCACCGGAGAGCTACCCGGGCGCGCAGGTGGTCTCCGCGCCGGAGCTGTCCGAGGTGTTGCCGGAGGTCCCGGTGCGGCCCGACCCGGCCGACGCCAAGCAGGACCTGTCCTGGCACCACGAACAGGGCTGCCACGTCAACCTGGCCGAGGACGAGCTGGTGGTGTGCGATGTCGGTCCCACCGACGCCGAGCACACGCTCGCGCTGGTGGGCGCCTCGCGCACCGCGCACTGGTACCCGGCGGTCGCGGAAGCCGCCGAGGCCCAGGGCTGGCGACTGGTCTCCTTCACCAAGAGCGGCTGCCCGTTCGGCATGGACCAGTCCTACCGCGACGGCGAGCCCTTCGAGGAGTGCGAGACCTGGAAGGCCAAGGCCATGGCCGAGCTGGAGGAGCTCCAGCCCGACGCCGCCCTGCTGTCCTCGACCAGGTCCACCCGGGCGTCCGACGAGGTCCACCCCGGCTACACCGACGTGTGGTGGTGGCTGAACGACCTCGGTATCGACGTGGTCGGTATCCGCGACCTGCCCCGCCTGCCCTACCAGGGCGCAGAGTGCGTGGAGAGCTCTCCGCTGGAGAGCTGCACCGTCCCGGTGTCCGAGAGCCACGAGGACGTCGACCCGGCCACCCGGGTCGAGCTGCCGCCCAACGTGACCCTCGCCGACCTCACCGAACACGTGTGCCCCGACGATTCCTGTGACGCGGTGGTCGGCAACGTGATGGTGTTCTGGGACCACTCCCACGTCACCGCCACGTACGCCGAGACCCTGGCGCCGGTGATGGAGGAAACTCTGGTCCAGGCCACCGGGTGGTAGGACGACGGGCGTTCACGGGCATTGTGAGCGGCCCGTAAACGACATTCTGATGTTGCGTCGGTGAACGCCGGGGGAATTGATGGCCACACGGGTTTCGAATTCCCCGATGAAAGGCTCCGGGTGTGTTTTGAGGGGTTAGTGTCGAAAGGGTCCCGGGATTTAAAAGGTCCCGGGGCTCCCCCAGATCCCACTGCCACGACACCCGTGGAGGTCCCCCGTGCGCTCCCTTCGCCGCAGACTCCGGCCCCTCTTGGCGGTCGCCGCCGTTCTCGGCCTCGCCGTGCTCGCCGTACCGACGGCACTGGGCGCGCTCTCGGTACTCAGCTGGGCGGAGGCAGTGATCGTCGCCGCGCTACTCCTGCTGGGCGGGATGGTCTGCGCGCTCGGCGCGGGTCTGTGGCGCCTCAACCGGTCCGTGCGCGCCCTGTCGACCACCGTCAGCGGCCACACCCGGCGGGTCACCGAGGTACTCGGCCAGGACCGGCTCGAGACCACCCGCTCCCTCGAGGCCGTCCGCGACCGCCTCACCCGCCTCCAAGAGCACTCCCTTCCCAAAGCCACCCGCGAGATCCAGCACGCCGTCACAGTGCAGGGCCGCGACGACTACGAGCAGCAGGTCGCCTGGGCCGAACTGAGGGACCACCTGGACGTGGCCCCGTTCATGCCGCCCCTGCGCGGTTGGGCCGCCTCCCCGGACGTCCTGCGCCTACTCGTCCGGCTCATCGACCGCGACCGCCCCGAGCTGGTCGTCGAGTGCGGTAGCGGGGCCTCCAGCGTGTGGATCGGCTACGCGCTGCGCCGGGCGGGCACCGGAAGGCTCGTCGCCATCGAGCACGAGGCCCGGTACGCCGACCTCAGCCGCGACCTGGTCGCCGCGCACGGCCTCGACGACACCGTCGAGATCCGGCACGCCCCGCTCACGGAGGTCAAGGCCGAACTCTCCGGCCTCGACCCCGAAGACCCCGTCGAGTCCGCCCCCCAGTGGTACGACGTCTCCCGTCTCACCGACCTGGACGGCATCGGCCTGCTGTTCATCGACGGCCCTCCCAAAGCGACCGGTGCACAGGCCAGGTACCCGGCGGTCCCCGCACTCCTGCCGCACTGCACCGCCGACGCGGTGGTCGTCCTCGACGACGCCGCCCGCCCCGACGAGCGCGCGCTCGGTGAACGCTGGCTCTCCGAGCACCCCGACCTGTGCCGCACCGAGGAGCCGGCGGAGAAGGGCGCCCACGTGTTCACCCGCCACGGTCCCTGACCCGTACCCGGCCCGTCCCCTCGGCTCCCGTCCCGACTTTCCCGTACCGCGCCCCACGTCCCGACCTTCCCGCCGCACCGCCCAGCGCCACCGAACTCCGAGCGAAGGCCACCCGATGATCACCACCGTCCTTCGGCACGCCCTGCGCGCCCGCGGCCGCGAACCGGCAGTGCTCTGCCACACCGGCGCCGACACCCGCGCCGAACTGGCCGGGCTTCCCACCGCGCCGGGAGACGTGCTCCTGGACCTGGACGCCCAGCTGTTGGGCACCCCCGTACTCGACGGCGATGCGGTCGCCGGGCTGGTGGCGGTGGTCGCGGCCACCACCACCGACCTCAACCGCACCCTCACCGCCGCCGCCCGCCTTCCCAGGTCCGTGCACGTCGTGGCGGCCCTGGTGGCCACGCCAGGGCACCAGGAGCCGCCGATCCCGGTCGGCCCCGGTATGGGCCAGTGGCGCGACCTCCAGGAACTGCGGGTCCGCCGGGTGGACCGCCGAGGCTGGGTGTGCGAACTCTTCTTCCCCAACGCCACCGAGACCGCCCCGGTCCTGGACGCGGTCCTGCACGGCACCCGCGGGCGCCGCCGCGGTCCGGCGGTCACACCCCTGGCCGCCGTGAACGGCCGGGAGGCGGCACTGTGGCGCCCCGGCGACACCGGCGTCCACGGCGTGGCGACGGAAGGGCCGGTCCCGCTGCGCCGGGTCACCCCGGTCGCCGACCTCGCCCTGCGGGTCCACGACGGACAGAACCCCGCCTGGTCCGACGCGTCGGTGCCCGCCTTGGAACGGACGACCACCGACACCGACTCCTGGGCCGGGATCACCGGGGCGGACGGCCACACCCGGGCCGCCCAGCTGGCCGCCGTCCCGCGGACCGACCCCGTCCAGCGCATCGCGCCCGTCGACGAGGCGACCGTCAACCCCACCGGCTTCGGCAAGGCCGAGAACGGCCCCCTCGGCGACCTCACCCTGGAGGGCGACCGCGCCGTCGTCCGCGAGGGCAAGAAGGTCCTGGTCCGAGTAGCCCAGGACGGCACCGTCACCGACGTCGACCTCTCCCACCTGCGGCACCTGCGCGGCGTCCGGGTGGACTGGTCCGGGCACAGCGGCCCCCACGCCGCCGTGCGCACAGTCGCCTCCCTGGCCGCCGGCGGCGTCCCCCTGATCTGCGCCTCCGTCCCCGCTTGGGCCGCGGGGCTGGGCAACGCCCTCACCGCGCTGCTCACCCGGGCCACCGACACCGACCTCACCGACCGCCTCGCCCGCGAGGAACACAGCGTCCGCCTGCGCCGCACCGCCCTGCGCACGCACGGCCTGCGCACCCGGTGGCGGTCCCTCGCGGCGGAAGCCGGGATCCCCGTGCCGCCCCAGCCGCGGGTATCGGTCATCCTGTGCACCCGCCGCCCCGAAATGGTGGGCTTCGCCCTGGCCCAGATCGCCAGGCAGCGCGGTGTCGACCTGGAGGCCGTCCTCACCCTGCACGGGTTCCCCGCCACCCTGCCCGAAGTGCGGTCGGCCATCGACGCCTTCGCGGCCACCGGACTGCCGATCACCGTGCACGAGGCGCCCACCGAGCGGATCTTCGGCGCGGTCCTCAACGACACCGTCGCCCGTGCTTCCGGAGACCTGATCGCCAAGTGGGACGACGACGACTGGTACGGCCCCGAGCACCTGGCCGACCTCGTCCTCGCCCGCACCTACTCAGGTGCTGAGCTGGTCGGTACCGGACAGGACTTCGTCTACCTCCAAGAGGTCGACCTCACGGTGTGGCGCAGCCGGGAGGCGGAGACCACCACCCGCTTCATCGCCGGGGGCACCATCCTCACCGACCGCGTGGTGCTGGAGGAGACCGGCGGTTTCCGCCCCCTGCCGCGCGCCATCGACACCCAACTGCTCCTCGCCGTCACCCGTGGCGGCGGACGAGTCCACCGCACCCACGGACTGGGCTACGTGCTGCGCCGCACCGGAGGCGGACACACCTGGTCCGAGGACATGGCCTACTTCCTGCACAACTACGCCCGACAGTGGTCCGGTTGGCGGCCCAGCTCCCTCTTGGAAGGTGAACCCGCCCCGCTGGGACGCGGCGCGCCCTCCGCGGAGCAGCCGATCGGCACCGCACAGCACCCAGGGGGACACCCTTGACCAGTACCGACGAGCACACGTTCCCCGCCTCCGGCCCCTCCACCGGAGAGAGCACATCGGGGAAGGGCACCGGAACCGGAGGAGCCGCCGTCCCCGGAGAGCGCCTGCCGCGGGGAGAGTCGGACTTCACCGACCAGCCGCGGATCTGGCGGAATGATTATTCGTTGTTGGAGCCTGCGGTGTTGGGGGAGTGGGTGCCGGCGCTGTCGGTGAGTGTGGTGGTTCCGGCGCATGGGCATCCGGAGAAGCTGGCGCTGGTGTTGGCTTCGTTGGCTGCTCAGAGCTATCCGGCGCATCTCATGGAGGTGGTTGTGGTGGATGACGGTTCGCCTGAGCCGTTGGTTCTGCCGGAGGTGTGTCCGGAGAACACGAAGTTGTTGTCCTCGGCTCCGGGGGGTTGGGGTTCGGCGCACGCGGTCAATACCGGGGTTGCTGCTTCGTCGGGGCAGGTGGTGTTGCGTTTGGATGCGGACATGTTGGTCTATCGGGAGCATGTGGAGTCCCAGATGCGCTGGCATCACCTGATCGACTACGGCGTTGCTCTCGGGCACAAGCTTTTCGTGGATTTCGATCCGGCGGCTTTGACCCCCGAGCATGTTCGGGCGGAGGTGGGGGCGGGTCGTGCCGAGGAGCTCTTCGACAGGGAGAGCGCAGACCCGCACTGGGTCGAGCGCCACATCAACCAGCACAACCGGCTGCGTACCGCCGGACGCCTGTCCTACAAGGTCTTCGTCGGGGCCACCGGGTCCCTGCACCGCGACCTGTTCGACGCCGCCGGAGGCCTGGACGCCGCCCTCGTCCTGGGCGGCGACACCGAGTTCGCCTACCGCGTCTCCCAACAAGGGGCCGTGTTCGTTCCGGATCTGGACACCAGCAGCTGGCACCTGGGACGCACCCAGATGCAGACCCGACGGGACGCCGGAACCCGCTACCGATCGCCCTATGTCTCCAACCGGGTGCCCGACTTCCACCTGCGCCGCAAACGCCCCGAACGCCAGTGGGACGTCCCCCTGGTGGACGTGGTCCTGGACGCCGCCGACCACACGCTGGAGGAGGTCGACACGACCGCCTCCGCGCTCCTGGACGGTTCCACCCCGGACCTGCGCCTGTGGCTGCGCGGCCCCTGGGACGCTCTCCACGACGGCCGCCGTTCACCGCTGGACGAGGACCTGCTCGACCCGCGCCTGATCCAGGAGACCTTCCGAGGCGACCCGCGGGTGCGCTTCACCGGTACCGAGCCGCCTCTGGACCCGCGGGTGCCCTTCCGCCTGACCGTCGCCGCCGGCTCCCACCTGGCCAAGGACGCCCTACGCGACCTGGTGAAGGAGATCGACCGCGAAGGCGCCGGGCTGCTGTGCGCGCCCCTGCCCGGCGCCACCCGGGCCGGAGACGGGGTCCTGCGGCTGGAGCGCACCGCCGCCTATGCCCGCGCCCGCCACCTCGCAACTGAGGCCGCTGACGGCGGGCTCGACCGGGTCGTGGAGGAGACCCAGGGCACCCACTGGATCCCGGGGGAGCGGTTCGTGGCCGCCGCGAAGACCGAGCCCGGGAACAAGCCGGGAACCACACCCGAAGTACTCGAGAAGCGCCTCGAACGGGCCCTGGTCGAGGCCGACCGCCTCCGCGCCCGCGCGGAGCGGGCCGAGCGCAAGCTGCGCTGGTTCACCCCGGGGCTGGCTCGCAGGGTGCTGCGCAAACTGGCCCGCTGAACCGGACCCGCTGAACGGGGCCCGGCCGGGTCGGTCCCGCCGGCCCGGCGGCCCCGAGCCGTCGCCCCCTGTCGGACGATATCCCTGGTGTGTCGGGTGCGCAGGGCCTCCTCCCCACCCGACACGCCCATCACTAGGCATCACTGGGTGTAACCATCTTGGCTACGCTGTGTTTCTAGAGTGGCCCGCCCCCACGGGCGCCCGTCCCGCTCAGCCAACACAACCGAGGTCGCCCGATGATCACCTCCGTCGTTCGCCAGGCCCTGCGCACCCGCGGTGACGAACCCGCACTCCTGTGCCACACCGGAGACCACCGAGCCTCGCTCCGGGAACTCTCCAGACTGCGCCTGCGCCCCGACGACCACCTGATCGACCTGGACACGCACCGCCTGGGCGACCCCGTGGACGTGGCGGGGGTGGGCGGTCCGGGCGAACCGGAGGCCGTGGGCCTGATCGCCGTGGTCGCGGCCAGCTTCACCGACCTGCGCCGCTCCCTGACCACCGCCACCCACCTTCCGCCCACCGTCCACCTGGTCGTTGCGGTCGCCGACACCCCCGGCCACCAAGGGCCGCTCATCCCGGCCCCGCCCGGTATCGACGAGTGGCACGGCCTCCAAGAACTGAGGGTTCGGCGGGTCGGCCAGCGCGGCTGGCTCTGCGACCTGTACTTCCCCAACGCCATCGAGACCGCCACCGCCCTCGACCACGTCCTCAGCGGTACCGGCGGACGCAGGCGCGGCCCCCGGAACGTCCCGCTCGGCGCCGTCCACGGCCCCGAAGGTGCCCTGTGGCGGTCCGGCGACGTCTCCTCCACCGGGGTCGACGCCACCGGACCCATCCCGAAGCGCCGGGTCACCCCCATCGCCGACCTGGTGGCCCGGGTCGACGACAGCACCGGACTGCCGGAGTGGCAGGACCCGGCCGTCCCCCACGTGGACGTCGCCACCACCGAATCCCGCTCCTGGGCGGCGCTGGCCGTGCCCGGAGCCCGTGCCGCACGCGTCACCGAACCCGACCCCGTGACCACCGTCGCGCCCATCGACGAGCGCGCCGTCAACCCCGCCGGCTTCACCAAGAAGGCCGGCGGCCCCATGGGGGACCTCACCGTCCGCTTCGACCGGGCGGTGGTGTGCGAGGGAAAGCGGATCCTGTTCACCGTCCCTGCCGACGGCACCATCACCGACCTCGACATCGGCTACGTCCGCTACCTGCGCGGTATCCGGGTGGACTGGTCCGGGCACGGCGGCCCCACGGCCGCCGTCCGGGCGGTGGCCCACCTGGCCGCCGGAGGGGTCCCCCTGGTCAGCGGCCCCGTGCCCAGCTGGGCTGCGGGACTCGGGCAACCCCTGCGTGACCTGCTCACCTCGGTGTCCGAGACCGACCTGCGCGAACCCCTGACCCGCGAGGAGCACAGCGTCCGCCTCCGCCGGGCCGCCCTGCGCACGCACGGTCAGGCCGCCCGCTGGCGGGCACTGGCCGCGCGCGCCGGTGTGCCGGTCCCGCCCGAACCCCGGATGACGGTGATGATGTGCACCCGCCGCCCGGAGATGGTGGGCTTCGCCCTCGCCCAGATCGCCCGCCAGCGGGGCGCGCGGTTCGAGGTGGTCCTGGCCCTGCACGGGTTCCCCGCCGCTCTGCCGGAAGTGCGGTCGGCCGTCGACGCCTTCGCGGCCACGGGCGTGCCGATCAGCGTGTACGAGGCGGAGGCGGACCGGGTGTTCGGATCGGTGCTCAACGAGGCGGCGGACCGTGCATCCGGCACCGTGATCGCCAAGTGGGACGACGACGACTGGTACGGGCCGGACCACCTCGCCGACATGGCACTCGCCCGCGCCTACTCGGGTGCGGACGTCGTGGGCATCAGCCAGGACCTCGTGTACCTGGAGGAGCTGGACCTGACGGTCTGGCGCAGCTACCGGTCCGAGAAGCCCTCACCGGACGTGGTCGGCAGCACCATCACCATCGACCGGTCGGTCTTGGAGGAGGTGGGCGGTTTCCGCCCGATCCCTCGGGCGATCGACAGCCAGCTGCTCTTCGCGGTGCGCCGCAACGGAGGCCGGATCTACCGTACCCACGGCCTGGGTTACCTGCTGCGCCGGGCCGGCCAGGGCCACACCTGGTCCGCGGACCTGGGCTACTTCCTGCGCAGGAACTCCCACCAGTGGTCCGGCTGGCGGCCCAGCGCCCTGCTGGAAGGCGAACCCGCCCCCTTGGGAGACCACACGAGCGTCGAGTACACGGGAGGACACCGGTGACCACCTCAGACAACGCTCCGCTGCGTGAGTCGGAGCGGACAGAACCGGGGCGCCCGGGGCCGGGATCGACAGAACCGCGACCTGCGGAACAGGGGTTGCCGGAACAGCGATCAGCGGGCCAGGGAGCGCCGGGCCGGGGAATTCCGGAACGGCCCGCGACAGCCCAGCCGCGGATCTGGCGGAATGATTATTCGTTGTTGGAGCCTGCGGTGTTGGGGGAGTGGGTGCCGGCGCTGTCGGTGAGTGTGGTGGTTCCGGCGCATGGGCATCCGGAGAAGCTGGCGCTGGTGTTGGCTTCGTTGGCTGCTCAGAGCTATCCGGCGCATCTCATGGAGGTGGTTGTGGTGGATGACGGTTCGCCTGAGCCGTTGGTTCTGCCGGAGGTGTGTCCGGAGAACACGAAGTTGTTGTCCTCGGCTCCGGGGGGTTGGGGTTCGGCGCACGCGGTCAATACCGGGGTTGCTGCTTCGTCGGGGCAGGTGGTGTTGCGTTTGGATGCGGACATGTTGGTCTATCGGGAGCATGTGGAGTCCCAGATGCGCTGGCATCACCTGATCGATTACGGCGTTGCTCTCGGGCACAAGCTTTTCGTGGATTTCGATCCGGCGGCTTTGACCCCCGAGCATGTTCGGGCGGAGGTGGGGGCGGGTCGTGCCGAGGAGCTCTTCGACAGGGAGAGCGCCGACCCGCACTGGGTGGAGTCCTTCACACAGCGCAAGGACGGCCTGCGCACCGCCCACCACGAGGCCTACAAGGTGTTCGTCGGGGCCACCGGGTCCCTGCACCGCGACCTGTTCGACGCCGTGGGCGGGATGGACAAGGATCTCGTCCTGGGCGGTGACAGCGAGTTCGGCCACCGCGCCGCCCAGCACGGGGCCGTGTTCGTTCCGGACCTGGACACCAGCAGCTGGCACTTGGGGCGCTCGCAGATGCAGACGCAGCGCGATGCGGGCACCCGCTTCCGGAAGCCGTTCGTGGCCAACCGGGTGCCCGACTTCCACCTGCGCCGCAAACGCCCCGAACGCCAGTGGGACGTCCCCCTGGTGGACGTGGTTCTCGAGGTCGCGGGCCGCACGCTGGAGGAGGTCGACACGACCGCCTCCGCGCTCCTGGACGGTTCCACCCCGGACCTGCGCCTGTGGCTGCGCGGCCCCTGGGCCCGCCTCGACGAGGGGCGGCGGCCGCTGCTGGACGAGGACCTGCTCGATCTGCGACTGGCCCACGAGACCTTCCGAGGCGACCCCCGGGTGCGCTTCACCGGTATCGAACCCGGCCCGGACCCGCGGGTGCCGTTCCGCCTGTTCCTGGGAGCGGGGCCGACCCCGACCCGGGACGCGCTCGCCGAACTGGTGCGGACCGCCGACAGCACCGGAGCCGGACTGCTGTGCGCGCCGCTGCCGGGCAGCACGCTCGCCGACGAGGGTGTGCTGCGCCTGGAACGCACCGCCGCCTACGCCCGAGCCCGCCACCTGGAACCCGACGCGAGCGGTCGGGACCTGGACCGGCTGGTGGAGGAGCTCTTCGGCCTGCACTGGGCCCCCGCCACCGGGGTCATCGAGGAACCCGCGGAGCTCTCCGGGACACCCGAGGGCGAGGCGACGGAGAGCGTGGCCCAACTGCGCGCCCAGCTCGAACAGGCCACGGCCCGAGGCGACCGCATGCGCCGACGCGCGGAGCGGGCCGAGCGCAAGCTGCGCTGGTTCACCCCGGGGCTGGTCCGCAGGGCGCTGCGCAGACTGGCGCGGTAGAGCTCCGGCCAGCAGGGGCGCGGCAGTGCTGGGGCGCCGTAGCGGCGCGCACGGTTGCGGAGGGGCGGGAGACCCGCCCCCTCGAACCGTCGGTCAGGGCACCCAGAGCCCGAGGCTCTCGGCGACCAGGGCGGGACGCTCCTGGCCCTCGATCTCCACCGTGTGCGCGGTGCTGACCAGGTAACCCTTGGGGGTCTCCTTGACCTCGGTCAGCTCCACGCCGTCGCGTACCCGGGAGCCCACCGTGACGGGCTGGAGGAAGCGCACCTTGTTCAGGCCGTAGTTGATGGACATCTGGGGCTTCTTGGTGAGCGAGAAGATGCTCTGCGAGAAGTGGGCCAGCAGCGACAGCGACAGGAACCCGTGCGCGATGGTGGCGCCGAAGGGGCCCTCAGCGGCTCGCTCCGCGTCGAGGTGGATCCACTGATGGTCCTCGGTCGCGTCGGCGAACTTGTCGATGCGGCTCTGGTCGATGGTCAGCCAGTCAGTGTGGCCCAGGTGTTCACCCTGGGCGGCGATGACCTCGTTGATGTCGGCGAATACGCGCACCGAGAGCCTCCACGTTCATCGGGGGTTATGGTGCGCGCCACTCTACCTAACGGTGTTCGGTTAGGGGAGTGCAGGGCTGCTCCCTTACGGGGTGGCGGCACCCGGATTCCGCGTCGTCCGCGACTCCAGCACCACGGTCCGCGCCGTGTACCCGGACAGTAGCGAGCGGTCGACGTCGTGTCCGAGGCCCCGCTCCGCCAACGGCACCGGCACGACCCCGTCGTGCGCGCGGACCGGAGGGATCACCAGGTCCCGGCCGCGCGTCCCGGCCCCGGGCATCTCCACCGGCAGGGTCGCCCCGGAAAGCGACGCCAACGCGACCGTCGCGGCCCGCCCCACCCCGGTCAGGGCGGAGGAACCGCACCACACCTGCCAGCCCGCGTCGACCGCTTGATCCACCGCCCTCCGGGCCGCGGTCAGGCCGCCCACCCGGGCCGGGTCGACGTTCACCGCCCGGCCCGCCTCGGCCCGGACCGCGTCCCGGAGGTCCTCGATCGAGGAGAGTGGGCGGTGCAGCGCCACCGGCGTCCGCAACTCGGCGTTGAGCCGGGCGTGCGCGGCAAGGTCGTCGGGGGCGAAGGGGTCCTCGATCGCCAGCAGTCCCAGGCTGTCCAACGAACGCAGCGCGTCCAGATGGGCCTCGGACTCGGTGTACCGGCCGCCCGCGTCCACCTGGAGGACCAGGAACGGGAAACTGCCCTGTACGGCCCGGACCACATCGGTGTCCCAGCCCGGCTCGATCTCCAGCCGGATCCTCCGGAACCCCGCACCGACCTGGCGGTTCACCTCGGTGACCACGGACTCCACGGTCACCTGCCTGGGCAGGGAGACCCCGGCCGTGAGAGCGGTCCGCTCCCCGCCGAGAGCGTGCGCCAAGGGCGTGGAGCGCTGACGGCTCCACAGGTCCCAGCAGGCGGAGTCGAGGGCACCCACCAGCGCCGGGTCCCAGGGCAGGTCGGCGAAGGCCTCGGTCACCTCGGTCGGGCGGCGCCACGAGTGCTCGAGAAGCGCGGGCGCGAAGGTGCGGGAGAGGGCGTCCCACTGTTCGGGGGTGGCCCGGGACACCTCACCCCAACCGCTCACCGCGCCGTCCGAGACCCGGACCAGCACCGGAGCCGCCCGGCCCGCACCGCGACCGGCCAGCGACGGCCGGAGCCGCACCAGCTCGAGCTCGACGATCCGGGTCACCGTTACCGCGCCGGTGTGTGTCACTACAGTCCCATTTCCTGAGGTCGGGGCCCGGTCACAGGCCCCAAGGTCGGAGGGCCCACCATTCGACGGTACCCCCGCCGGGTCGGGCCGACCACCCCGCCGAGCCAACGGGCAGCCTGGTCGGACGGGCTTTGTGACTTTTCGTACGGATACCCGTACCGCCGAGGGCAGACCTCAACCGCGCCGAGGCAGCTCGGGCCGCGGGCCCCCACACGGCTGAGGGCCCACATGACGGTGGGGCGGAGGGGACGCGTACGCCCTACCTCCACCCCACGTAGTCCTGAGGCCTGCTTCCGCCCGGTAGTTCCCCCGGCCCGGTTGCTTCCGCGGCTCAGCCCCGCCGTGTCAGGCGAGAACCTCGGACAGTTCGCGGTACTTCATCTCGTGCGCCTCGGCAACGGGGGCGTAGACGAGGTCGCCGTCGAAGGTGTTGAGGCCCTCGGCCAGGGCCGCGTCGTCCCGCAGCGCCTGCTTCCAACCCTTCTCCGCCAAGGCCACCGTGTAGTGCAGCGTGTCCTTGGTGAGGGCGTGGGTGGAGGTGTTCGGCACGGCCCCCGGCATGTTGGCGACGCAGTAGAACACGGTGTCGTGGACCGTGAAGGTCGGGTCGTCGTGCGTCGTGGGGCGGGAGTCCTCGAAGCATCCGCCCTGGTCGATCGCGATGTCGACCAACACGGCGCCCGGCCGCATGCGGGAGACGAGTTCGTTCGTGATGAGCTTGGGGGCCTTGGCTCCGGGGACGAGGACCGCGCCGATCACCATGTCCGACTCCAGGGCGCACAGCTCCAGCTCGAAGGCGTTGGACACCACCGTCTTGACCATGCCCCGGTACAGCTGGTCCACGTGGCGGAGCTTGTTGACGTTGAGGTCGAGAACGGTCACGTCCGCGCCCATGCCCACCGCGATCTGGATAGCGCTCAGACCGGACACACCCGCGCCGATGACGGTGACCCGCGCCGGACGCACGCCGGGCACGCCGCCCATCAGGACGCCGCGACCACCGTTGGGGCGCTGCAGTGTCACCGAACCCACCTGGGGGGCCAGGCGCCCGGCCACCTCCGACATGGGGGCGAGCAGCGGCAGCGAGCCGTCGGACTGCTGCACCGTCTCGTAGGCGATGCCGGTGACCTTGCGCTCCAGCAGCGCGTCCGTGCACTCCCGCGACGCCGCGAGGTGCAGGTACGTGAAGAGGGTCTGGCCCTCGCGCATACGGTGGTATTCGGCGGGCACGGGCTCCTTGACCTTGAGGATCAGGTCGCCGGTCGCCCACACCTCGTCCGCGGTGCCCAGGATGGTGGCACCGGCTGTCTCGTATTCCTCGTTGGTGATGGAGGAGCCGAGGCCGGCGTCGTGTTCGACGAAGACCTCATGGCCCCGACGGGTCAGTTCGTGGACCCCGGCAGGGGTGATCGCTACCCGGTACTCGTGGTTCTTGATCTCACGGGGCACGCCGATGCGCACGGTTCCTCCAACTGGTATCGCCATCGATACCTCCCACTGTGACCTGCGAAGGCGCGTGAACGCTATCGCCATTGTGCATAGGTATGCGTTGCCATGTTGACAGGCTGTAAGTGCCTTGTGTGGGGTGTGACACGGGGATATCCGTGTGGATCCCCGGTGCCCTACACCGCCTCTCCCGAACCGTTCCCCTTCGGCAGGCCCGCCAGCCACACGCGCTCGACCCGTCCGGTCAGCCGCATCCCCGCGTAGGGGCTCGGGTCCGACCCCGGGACCATCACGGCCTCGTCCTCCGCGAAGGCCACCAGATCGGCGTCGAAGCCCTCCCGGATGCTGCCCCTCCCGCCCAAACGCATGAGCTCGGCCGGGGCGCGCGCGGTCCACCGGTTCAGGTCGACCAGGGACAGGCCCCGCTTGCGGAGCGCCGTCCACAGCGCGGACAGGCTCCACTCCAAGGTGTGCAGCCCGATCGCGGGCCGGTGGCCTGATCCCACGGTCCGGATCGCCGACCTGTCCTCCCGCAGCGCGCTCCACAGGGCCTTCCGGTTGGCGTCGGAACGCAGTGGCGGCCGACAGGCGTGCACCGGGGACTCCGGACCGGGGAATTCGGAGGGCAGGCACAGGTAGTGGGGACAGGTGTGCGCGGTCAGCTCGACACCCACCGAACCCGCGGCCGCCAGCAGCGCCGCGCACTCGGCCGCGGTGAAGGGGGACACGTGGGTACGCGCACCCACCACCCGGGCCGCCGCGATCACCCGTTCCAACCCGCGCCGTTCGGCCCGGGGCGGCCGCTGGTCCGCCGACACCGGCGGGGTGCCCAGCTCCCGTGCGTCCTCGGCGTGCACCAGCAGCAGGGCGTCCAGCGTGGCGATCTCAGCCATCGCCTTGCGCAACCGGGCGTCGCCCAAGGCGCCCATGTCCGGGGCGCCCCCGTCCGACAGTGACCCCTGAAAGGCCACCACCCCGCCCGCTTGCAGGTCCGCCAGGTCCAGCGGCCCCGTCCCCTGGGTCACCCCGCCGAGGAAGGCCACGGGGACGGCCGACCTCGCGGCCGCCCGCTGGTGCACCTGGAGGGTGGCGGAGCAGGTGATGGCGGGACGCCCAGGGGCAGGAGAGGCCACCACACAGGTGACGCCGCCGCGCAGCGCCGCCTCGCCCACCAGACGGTAGGACTCGGACAACTCCTGGCCGGGTGCGTGCACACCGGTGTCCAGGTCGATCGCGCCGGGCAGCAGGGCGGTGGTTCCGAGGTCGACGACCTCGCGCGCGGGCAGATCGGACTCGTACGGGCGCACGGCCTCGATCCGGCCGTCGCGGACACCCACCGCGGCGGCCCGGACCCCGTCCGGTGCCACCACGCGCCTCGAACGGATGACACTGTCGAACTCGGGCATCGCCCTCCCCCTTCGTCGTGCGCTTGCGGTGCGGCTGAGAGGCGGGTGCCGTCGCGAGGCCGCGCAGGGGCACGGCAGCGAGAATCGCGGTATCGAGGGGGCGGTTCGCGGCCTCTCCCGGGGAAGCCGAGCCTATCGTGCAGGCCTCTCGGAGAAGGGGGAAACGTCACTTTCCCCACCCGCCCGGTTCCGGGCGCCCACGACCGCACGCGAAGCCGGTGGGGAAAGGGGGATTGGCGCGGGGCACCCAGTCCGACACCGTGTAGTCAACGGTCTAACCTTGATCGAGGTGTTCCTCCGTGCACGGCCCCTGCCGGATCCCTGCCTGGACAGCAGTGGGGTGGCCACCACGGCCAAGAGCGCTGACCTGCTAGCTGACCGCAATCGACAACGGAGTGTTGTGTGGCTCCTCCCTCTGTGAAGGACACATCCTTGGAACGCCAGGACGAGGCCCCCGGCACGGCCAACGTCCCCCTCTACGTCCTGATTGCCGCGCTCGTGTGCACGACCGCACTGGGCGCCACCCTCATCCTGGGCGGCTCGGTCTTCCCCGAGGTCATCCCAGGTCTGCCAGACGCCGGTGAAGCTGTCCGCTGGGGCATGCCCATCGCGAAGACGGTCATGGACGCAGCCGCGGTCCTGACCATCGGCCTCCTGCTCATGGCGGTCGTGATGCTCGCCTCGGAGAAGGGGCGCCTGACCGAGCAGGCCACCGGTTACGTCCGCGGCGCGACCTGGACCGCCCTCGCCTGGACCCTCGGCACCGTGGCCACCCTCTACTTCCAGGCCTCGGAGTTCCTCGCCAAACCGGCGGGCGAGGCCACGATCGACGAGGTCACCGCCTACGCCGGCTCGGTGTCCGGCGGCATCGCCCTGATGTTCGTCATCCTCATCACGACGGGCATCGCGCTTTTCGGCCGCACGACCACCACCGCCACCGGCGCCCTCTGGCTGCTGGGCGCGGCCCTGGTAGCGGTCACCCCGCCCGCCCTGACCGGGCACTCGGCCTCCTCCGGCTCCCACGAGCTGGCCGTCACCGGGCTGGCCCTGCACCTGATCTCCATCTGCGTGTGGGTGGGCGGCCTGGCCGTGGTCACCTACCACGCCACCCGCAAGGACGGCCAGGACCCGGCGGTCGCCGCCCACCGCTTCAGCCGCCTGGCCCTGTGGGCCTACGTCGGTGTCGCGATCAGCGGCGCGGCCAGCGCCCTGGCGCGCCTGTACTCCTTGGAAGACCTGTTCGGCACCGAGTACGGGCTCATCATGGTCGTGAAGGTCGTCCTCTTCGGTGCCCTGGGCGTGTTCGGCTACGCCCACCGCACCCGTGCGCTGGTGCGCATCGACGGGGCACCGGAGGGTAAGGCCGGCCACCCGTTCCGCCGCCGGATCTTCCTGCGCCTGGCCGCGGTCGAGGTCCTCATCATGTCCGCCGTCATCGGGATCTCCGTCGGCCTGGGCCGCACTTCGCCGCCCCCGCCGATGGAGGACACCGTGGACCCGGCCGCCGCCATCCTGGGCTTCCCCATCCCGCCCGAGATGAGCGTGCAGACGATCCTCACCCTCTGGCGGCCGGACCTGTTCTTCATCATGTTCGTCGTGATCGCCGGAGCCCTGTACCTGGGCGGCGTCTACCGGCTGGTCAAGCGGGGAGACAAGTGGCCGGTCGGCCGCACCGTCGCCTTTGTCTCGGGTCTGCTGACCATCGTCGCGGTCCAGCTCAGCGGATTCGCGACCTACGCGATGATCATGTTCTCCATGCACATGATCCAGCACATGGTGCTGGCCATGGTCACCCCGATCCTCCTCGTGCTGGGCGCACCGGTGACGCTGGCCCTGCGCGCGCTCCGGCCCGCCGAGAAGCGGGGCGACCGGGGACCGCGCGAGTGGCTCAACGCGTTCCTGAACAGCCGGTTCTCCCACTTCGTGACACACCCCGCGGTGGGCGCCCCGATCTTCGTGTTCAGCCCGTACGCGCTGTACTTCACGCCGCTGTTCCCCATGATGATGAACGACCACCTCGGTCACCTGCTCATGGGCTTGCACTTCCTGGTCTCGGGCTTCCTCTTCTACTGGGTGATCATCGGGATCGACCCGGGCCCCCGGAAGCTCCCGTACCTGCTGCGCATCCTGTTGCTACTGGTGGTGATGGGCTTCCACGCCTTCTTCGGCATCGCGATCATGGAGCAGGCGGCGCCGATGGCCATGCAGTACTACGGCCAGTTCGAGATCCCCTGGATGACCGACCCGGCCATGGACCAGTACGCGGGCGGCGGGATCGCCTGGGCACTCGGCGAGATCCCGACGCTCATGGTGATGCTCGCGATGGTCGTGCAGTGGTCGCGCGACGACGAACGGCAGGAGCGCCGCAGGGCGCGGCACAGCCGCCGCGGCGGCTCCGATGACGCCGACATGGACGCCTACAACGAGTACCTGGCCGAGCTCGACCGCCGTTCGCGCGGTGTTCGGGCCCCCGGCGCCCAAGAGCAGTCGGGCCCGGCGACCACCACGCTGGAGGCACCGGAGACCGAGAACCCGGAAGCCGAGGGCTCCGAGAACGGGGGCTCGGGGACTGACGGTTCGGGGACTGGCGGCTCAGGGACTGGCGGCTCAGGCACCGGTGAGGACCCCGAAGGCCGGTCCAAGGACTGAACCGGCCGGACAGCAGCAGCCGAACCCGTACGGGGGCGCGCCCGACCGGGCGCGTCTCCGTCGCTCTTTTCTGAGGGCAGAATCGTTCTCCGGACAGCCAAGATCCCTGGACCTCGCGGGAGATCCGGTGTTGGCTCAACGCCATGACACCTTTCCGCTTCGGGATCAACACCGCCAGAACCGACCTCGAATCCTGGGCCGAGGCCAGCCGGACCGCAGAGGAGCAGGGCTTCGACGTGCTCCTGGCGCCGGACCACCTGGGATCGGCCTCGCCCTTCGTGCAACTGGCGGTCTCGGCCGCCGTTACCGACCGGATCCGCCTGGGCACCTACGTGCTCAACAACGAGTTCTGGAACCCGGCCCTGCTCGCGCGCGAGGTGGCCACCCTCGACCGCCTCTCCGGAGGGCGGTTCGAGCTGGGACTCGGCTCAGGGCACATGAAGTCCGAGTTCGAGGACGCGGGGATCCCGTGGCTGCCGCACGCCGACCGCACCGCGAACCTGGAAGCCAGCCTGGAGGAACTCGACCGCCGCCTGACCGAGGGCGGGCAGGAACCCCAGCCGCTCCAGCGGCCCCGCCCACCGCTGATGATCGGCGGACACGGGCCCAAGACCCTCCGGATGGCGGCCGAACGCGCGGACACCGTCGCTTTCAGCGGCCTGACCCAGGTCCGGGGCGAGCAGATGGGCGTCTTCGGTGTGGCCGGGGCCGAAGAGACCCGCCAGCGCGTCGATCTGGTACGCGAGGCGGCGGGGGAACGTGCGGACGGGATCGAGTCGAGCGTGCTCGTCCAGACCGTCGTGCTCACCGACGACGCCGAGAAGGCAGCCGCGGAGATCGCGGAGAAGCTCGGGGCTGACAGGCTGCCCCAGGGCGAGTCCCTGCTGGACTGCCCGTATCTGCTGGCCGGTACGGCCCAGGAGATGGCGGACACGCTCCTGCGGCGCCGCGAGGAGTACGGGTTCACCCATGTGGTGACCCACGGACCCTTCCGGGACGCCCTCGCCGAGGTGATCCCGCTGGTCCGTGCCGCGGAGGAGAAGGAGCGGGCCGCGGGCTAGGTCGCGTGCTCGGATGTAGGGGATCGCAGGAGGGCGTTCTGGCGGGACGAGGGACGGCCGCGGGTCAGAGCTCGGGGGAGTTGGCTATGACGGCAGCGGCGACCTCCACCGCGGTCTCGCAGGCGTCGTCCGCGCTGACCTGCACGAACAGCTCGTGTTCGTCGGAGGTGGCCACGTTGAGGTTGCAGGAGTCGGGGAACTCGGTGGTGAAACCCGGGTAGCCCTCGACGCTCGCGAACTCCTGGTCGTCCTCTCCAGCGAAGGCCGCGGCCACGGTGGTGGCGACCACCGTCTCGTCCGCGTCCTCGAACTCCTCCACCCGCACGTCGACGCTGGAGTCGACCTGGTCGGTGTAGAAGCAGTTGGTGTCGGACTGCGGGCTGCCGCCGCCGCCCTCGGCGAGGATGCCCAGGTCGGCAGCCGTGTCGTCGGGGAGCAGGTCGCAGGGGTGATCGGCGGTGGGTTCCAGCGGTGCCACCTCGAACTGGCTGATGGAATCGCGGTCGGCGAGTTCGACCTCGCCCGCACAGGCGCCGACCAGTATGACCGAGGCCGCCGTGACGGCCCATCTCCACCCGCGCACCGTTGCTCCGCCCGCTCTTCGTCGTCTGGGTCCGGGACTCCCTACCACGGAGTAGGCGAGGAGCCCCGGCACGAAGCTACAGAGCGGCACGGTGTGCTGTGGAAGATGTGGCCGGATGCGGCCACAGGGGTGGACAGGAGCGCGTGGCCCGGTTTCTGACACGCCGTGTGACGTGGTGCGGGCAGCGGCAATCAGGCGACGAAGGCCGTCACACCCGTCACGAGCAGCCCCAGAGCCAGGCAGACGCCCAGCCCGCCGAGCAGCACCGGGGCCGAGGGCTTGATCCGGCTGAGCCCGGACCGGCCGCTCACCAGGGCCTGACGGCGGGCCAGGACCGGAAGGAGCGCGACGTTCACCGCGTACATCAGGGCGGCCACCGTGCTCGCGGAAACGAAGCCCATCCAGAAACCGGCACCGTTGGACATCACGTTCAGCGAGGCCAGCGCCGGCAACAGCACCAACAGCACCACCGAGGCGGCCCCGAAAATGGTGAAGAGCCGGGGCGAGGCCCCGCGCGCACTCCCGGAGACCACGAGGAGAAGACCGACCAGGGCCGCCATCATGATGGCGCCCCCGATTCCGAACACGGCGATGTTGACCAGCGAATTCACGCTGGCAATTGTCGCACCGCCCGCCGGGTGCCCCGACCCGGGGTGCCCTTGGCGTCGGCCTGGACGGGAGGGTCGGAGAGCACGCCGAAACGCCTATCGGGCGTGCTATCGGTTCGGGCGTGCTCGGTCTGGTGAACCTGTGCTCTGGGGCTTGCTGGTGCTGCTGTCAGTGGCCTGTGTGTCAGTGGCCTGTGTATCAGTGGTCTGTGTGGGTGTGGGGTCGTGCACCGGTGTGGGGTTGACCTCTGTGACCTGGGTCAGCGGCGCGTGGAGGACCGCGGTCGGGTGCGGGTGGTTTCCCCGTTTCCTGCCGCCCGATGGTGGCCGTCTCCGCTGCGCGCGTCAAGGTCGTCGCCGTCGAAGCGCTGGCGCGCTATCGCAGGCGCTCCACCTTGACCCGCTTCGCTACGACGGCGGGTTGGCGGCTATCAGGAACGGGGGAGGTGTGGTCGGGGTAGCAATGGTCCGGCCTTCGGCCGGGCCTCAACTGCACGGCCTGACGGCCGTCAACGGCCACTGCGCCGGAGCGTTGACGCCTGGCGGTGTCGCGGCTGGTCATGCTCTGCTGCGAACCCCGAACGGCACGGCCTTCGGCCGGGTGGGCCACTGCGCCGGCGCTTCGACGCCTGGGGGTGTCGCGGCTGGTCATGGTGGGCGGCGGACACCCGGGGGTGGAGGACTCGGTGCCTGGGCATGGGCGTGTGCGGGTAGGGGCCCGGCGGTGACGGGGCCGACCCTGGGGTTAGTGGGTGGTTAGGGGTGTGGGGCTGGGTCCCCGTCCCCATCCGGGTCCCCGCCCCGGCCCTGTCCTCGGTTTCGGGTGCGACCGGCCCACATGCGGCGGTCTTTGCGTACCGCCCACCGGTGCTTGATCTGGTTGTGGGTCGCGCAGAGCGGCTGGATGTTGGTGGCGCTGGTGGTGCCGCCCTGCCAGAACTCCACGATGTGATCGGCCTGGGTCCAGGGCAGCGGCACGTCGCACCCGTACTGCCAGGCGCAGCTGGTGTGGCCGTGGAAGGCGGCCGCGCGGATGCGGGGCGGGGCCAGCCGGCAGGAGCGGCCCACGTCCAGGACCTGGCCGTTCTTCTGCTCCACCACCAACCGGCGGATCCAGCTCTCACCGAGGAGTTCACGCACCACCGAGATGGGCACGACCTGCCCGGTGTCGGTGGTGGCCGGTGCCGCGTCTTCGGCTTCCTCGTTGCCGGCCAGGGAAGTGGCGGGCACGGTGATGTTGATCAACGCCGTGGCCGTGGTGGGGGTGTCACACCCCTGGTGGGACTGGGCGAAGCCCAACGCGGCCATCAGGGCGTCGTAGGTGCGCTCGTACTTGGACAGCCCGTCCTCGGGGTGGAAGGGCACCTGGTAGTTGTCCAAGGCCACCTGGATCCGCAGGGCGTCAGCGGGCGAGCCCCACACCTGGAAGAGGAAAGTTTTGTCGAAGGTGGTGACCAGTTGGGCGCCCCGGGCGGCGTGGGCGGCCGCGTGGTCCTTTTCCACCTTGTTGGGGTTGAGTCGCATGCACAGCTGGTGGGCGAAGTGGGTGATCTGGCCCACCGACATGTTCGGGCGTGATTCCTTGAACCCCAGGATTCCGCATTCCATTTTCGCCCGGAACAGCTCCGGGTCGGGGTGGTCACCCTTCTCCCTTTTCTCCACACCCGCGTCGGCGCCCTTGATGACGGCGGCGGCCTCGCCCACCGACAGCATTCCTTGCGCCAGTGCTTCCCGTGTGGGGGTCATTTCCTGGCGGAATTCGGCCCGCCCGATCAGGGCCAGGTCATTAGCTTGCGCGGCGGGGATGCCGAAGGCGTGGCGCAGCCACGCCTCCAGGCTCTTCTGCCCGCCCTGCTCCAACAGCTGCCCGGTGGCCTCGAGCTGGGCCAGGCGGGCGGCCATGGACACCTTGATCTGGTCGAGCTGTTCCCACACCCGGGTGGCCTGGTCCAATACCTCACCTGCCGCCCCGAGGGGCACGTCGCGGCCGAAGAAGCCGGCGCTCTCTTCCCGGGCAGCGTCCACCGCGACATCCACCGGGGTGTGCCCGGTGGGGGTGGGTGCTTCAGGAGAGATCGTCATGATTCCATTGTAATCGAAAAGGCGCGAGAAAGGGAGTGTTACCTGCGGTAACTTCAGATCCCTTTCCCCGGAGGTGCGCCCCGGAGGCCTTTTCGGGTGCCCTTTTTCGGCCATCCCCCAGGGCTTTTATGTCCGCGCCTGTCCTGGTGTTTATATCCACTTGGAATTCCAGGTCGCTGATAGGGGATGACCTTGCCCCTGTCTCCACTCTCGACGGCCGAGGGTGGAGACAGGGGCAAGATCATCGGGAAAAGGCCGCCGAGAGGTGTTCGCAGCAGAGATTGACCGGCCGCGACACCGCCAGCCGTCACAGCGCCGGCGGAGTGGCAGGTATCGGCCGCCAGGCCGACCGGGGTTCGCAGGGGTGATTGACCGGCCGCGACACCCGACCCGTCAACGCTCCGGTGGAGTGGTGGCTGACGGCCGCCAGGCCGTGCTTGTGCCTTTGGGCCCTCCGGGCCCAAAGGGCCCATCGCCACCCCGACCACACGTCCCCCGTTTCCTGATAGCCGCCAACCCGCCGTCGGAGCGAAGCGGGTCAAGGTGGAGCGCCAATGATGCGCGAAGCGCTCGATGGCGACGACCTTGACGCGCGCAGCGGAGACGGCCACCATCAAGCGGCAGGAAACGGGGAAAACCACCCGCACCCGACCGCGGTCCTCCACGCGCCGCTGACCCAGGCCACAGAGGACAACCCAACTCTTCGAATCAACACCACAGACCGCTCTCCGGACTACCCACGGGCTCTGCTGTGGTGCTCCACCTCTGCTGTGGTGCTCCACCTCTGCCGTGGTGCTCCACCTCTGCCGTGGTGCTCCACCTCTGCTGTGGTGCTCCACCTCAGCCGTGGTGCTCCACGCGGGAGCCGCCAGCACCCTTGACCACCGTGAGCCGGGTCGTCACCCGTTGGCGCAGGTCGGCGACGTGACTGACTACCCCGACGGCGCGTCCGCCGTCGCGTAGCCGGTCCAGTACGTCCAGGACCTCCTCCAGGGTGTCCTCGTCCAGTGTCCCGAAGCCCTCGTCCACGAACAGGGTGTCGATCTCGGTACCGCCCGCCTCGGCAGTGGCGACGTCGCCCAGGCCCAGCGCCAAGGCCAGTGAGCTGAAGAAGGTCTCACCACCGGACAGCGTCGCGGGGTCGCGCTCCGCGCCCGTCCAGGCGTCCACTACACGCATTCCGAGGCCGCCCGCGGAACGGGCCCTGCCGTCCCCGGCGGCCTTGTCCACCGTGTACCGCAGCTCGTACCGTCCGTCGGACATGGTCAGCAGCCGTTCGTTGGCGGCGGCCACCACCTGCTCCAAGCGGGCAGCCAGCACGTACGCGGACAGGCGAACGCTGTCGGTGTTGTCCGGAGACGTACCGGCCGCCAGGGTGCTCAGCCCCTGTGCGACCGCGTAGCGGCGCAGCACCGGCTCCGAACCGGCCAGCTGGTCGGCGAGCTCGGCGCGCAGGTCGGCCAAGCGCCGGGCCCGCTCGTCGAGCATGCCCTGCCAGGCCACCGCACGGTCCGCGCGGCCCGCGGCCTCCTCCGCTGCCGTGCCCAGCGCCGCCAGGTCCGGTACCGGCTCGGTCCCGGCGGCAACCAGGTCCGGGTCGGCCAACTGGGCCTCGGCCGCCGCCCACTGGTCGTCGAACTCCCGGGCCCGCGCACGAAGGTCGCTTCGGGCCCGCTCGTCCAGGGCCGCCGCCAACACCGAGGCCTCGTCCTCGAAGCGGGCATCCGCCCGGTGCCGCTCCGCCTCGACCTCGGCGGCGCGCACCTCCTCGGCGGCCCGGCGGCGGTGGTCGACGGCGTCCGCCGCCCCGCGCAGCAGGTCGGCCTCGCCGTGCAGCCGGGCGATCCGCTCGGCCAACCCCGGGTCCGCGCCCCGGGCCCGGTCCAGCAGGGCAGTCAGGCGCTCGAACTCCTTGGCGCCCTCCCCCCGACGGGCCACCAGCTCGCTCTCCTCCCGAACCAGCTCACCCTCCTTTGTGCGTGCCCGCTCCAGGTCGGCGGTGACCTGGGCCAGCTCCTCGTCCAGGCGCTGGGCCTCACGGGCCGCGGCGCGGGCTTCGGCCAGCTCACCCTTGCGGGCTTGGACCTCCTCGTCGGCCGAAGCCACCGTGCGCTCCTCGGCACGCTCGGCGGCGGCCGACCGCCGCTCCCGCAGCGACACCAGGGCGTTCTCGGCCTCGGTCCGCCGGGTGGCGGCCTTGTCGGCGGCAGCCTGCGCGGCCCGCTCCTCCGCCGCCGACACCAGGCCCGCCTCGCTGGGTTCGGCGGGGGAGGGGTGTTCGGTCGCCCCGCACACCGCGCAGGCGACACCGTCCGACAGGTCGGCGGCGAGCTCGGCCGCCATGTGACCGATCCGGCGCTCCCGCAGCTCCTGAGCCCGGTCGCGTGCGGCCTGGGCGGCATCGACTGCCTTCCTGCGGGCCTCCTCCGCCCGTTCGACCTCGGCACCGAGCCGCTCGTGCTCCACGGCCGCCCCGCGCCGCCGCTCGGCCAGCTCCAAGGCCGCCTGGGCGGCGTCGACCAGCCCGGTCCGCTCACGGGCGCGCCGCAGCTCGCCGGTGACCGTCTCCACCCGGGGCGGCAGTGCTTCGACGCGCTCGCGGGCCCGGGCTGTCTCGGTGCGCAGGGCGGTGAGCCGCCGGTCCAACCCGGCGATCTCCCGGTGCAGCGTGCGGCGGCGCTCCGCGTCGCCGCGCAACAGGTCCAGCTGGGCGAGTTCGTCCCGGCGGGAGCGTTCCGCCGAGCGCAGTGCGGAAGGGGCGTCGGGACCGCCCAGGGTGTCCGCGTCCACATCGGACAGGCCGCCCACCAGGGACAGCCGGTCGGAGACCGCCACCACGGCCTTGTCGAGTTCGGTGCGGCGCTGGTCGCGGGCACGGAGGAACGGCAGTACCGCGTCGGCCCGCTCGGCGGCGGTCAACCGCTCGTCGAGGCCCGCCCGGTGCTCGCGCTGCTCAGCGAGCAGAGTCCGGCGTTCGCGCGCCCCGGCCAGCCGCTCCTGCCGGGTGCGCAGTGCGCGACCGGCGGCCAGCGCCTCCTGGGTGCGGTCCCGGGTCTCGGTGAACTCCCCGGTGACGTCCTCGGCGTCCCGTGCCGTGGCGGTCTGCACCGAGGCCAGCTCCGCCGCCCAGGCGGTGAGCTCCGCGGGTGTCTCCGGGGCGGCGGACCGGCCGACCTCGGCGATCCGACCGGACACATCGCGCACCCGCTCGTCGGCGGCACGCACCTCGCGCTCCAGCTTTCTGGCGTGCCCGCCGAACCACTCCTCCACGTCCCGGAACACCCGGGTGTTGAAGATCCGTTCCAGGGACTTGCGGCGGTCGTCGGACTTGGCCCGAAGGAACTGGGCGAAGTCGCCCTGGGGGAGCATGACGATCTGGCAGAACTGGGTCAGCGTGAGCCCGACCAGGTCGCCGATGAACTGTCCGGCCTCGTCGGGGCGGGTGGTCACCCCCTCCCACTTGCCTGCCACCAGTTCACTGACGATCACCTTGGCGTTCTGCGAGACCGTGCCCGCGCCCCGCTTCTTGGGGCGCTCCCAGCGGGGGCGGCGCTCGATCCACAGCCGACGGCCCCGAACGGTGAACTCCAGCGTCACCACGGGTTCGAGAGCGGGCGGGGAGTGGTCGCTCTTGGGCGAGCGGTCCTTGCTTCGGGCTCCGGGTGCGTTGCCGTACAGGGCGAAGCAGACCGCGTCCAGCACGGAGGTCTTGCCGGCGCCCGTGGGGCCGTGCACCAGGAAGAGCCCGCCGTCGCCCAGCCGGTCGAAATCGACCTCCTCGGTCCCGGCGAAGGGCCCGAAGGCCGTCATGGTGAGGGTGTGCAGCCGCATCAGCGTGCCCCTTCCTGGAGCCGGACCTCTTCGACCGCCCGGTCCACGAGCTCGCGCTCCTCGGGGCTGGCAGCGGTACCCCGCGCCCACTCGACGAAGTCGGCGACAACCTCGCGCTCGGGGCGTTCGGCCACCGCCGCGGTGACGGTGCGCCGGTCGTCCGCGTCCCCTTCGGGGGCGAACTCCAGCAGCAGCGTGTGGGGGAAGCGTTCGCGCAGCCGGTCCATGGGCTGGGCCGGGCGGCGCGGGTCGGTGAGGGTGATCTGCAGCCAGTGGCCGGTGTAGCGGCCCCACTCGTCGCCGGTGAGGAGGTCGTCGAGGCGGCCCCGGATCCGGGCGAGCGGGCGGGGGACCGGTGCTTCGACGAAATCGGCGCCGGCAAGCCCGTCGGCGTCCAGCTCCACCACCCAGTACCCCTTGCGGTGGTGCTCCTCCGAGAAGGAGTAGGCCAGCGGGCTGCCCGGATAGCGCACCGACGGGGTGATGGTCTGGCGCCCGTGCAGGTGCCCCAGGGCCACGTAGTCCACACCTTCGTAGGCAGAGGCGGGAACGTGGGAGGTGCCGCCCACCGAGATGTCGCGTTCGCTGTCCGAAGGCTCGCCGCCGGTGACGAAGGCGTGCGAGAGGACCACCGACCGGGTGCCCGGTCGCCCCTCGAGGTCGGCCCGGACCAGGTCCATGGCGTGCCCGATCGCCGCGGGGTGGCCGCGGTCGGGCAGTTCCCAGTGGTGGCGGGCGATCTCCGGTTCCAGGTAGGGGATGCCGTAGAAGGCCACCGGCCCGTGCGCGTCCTCGACGACCACCGGGGTGCCGATCCCGTCCAGGGAGCTGCGCAGGTGGACCCCGGCGGCGTCGATCAGGTCCGTGGCGAAGGCCATCCGGGTCAGGGAGTCGTGGTTGCCGCTGATCAGTACCGCTCTGGCGCCGGTGGCGCGGATGCGGCCGAGCGCCCGGTCGAACAGGCGCACGGCGTCGACCGGTGGCAGGGCCCGGTCGTAGAGGTCGCCGGAGACCACCACCACGTCGATCCGTTCGGTGTGGATGGTGTCGACCAGGTGGTCGAGGAACGCGGCCTGGGCCTCGATGAGGTTCTCCCGGTGGAAGGAGCGGCCCAGGTGCCAGTCCGATGTGTGCAGCAGGCGCATGGAACTGGACATTACCCAAGATGCACCCGGTCCCGCCGGGAGAACGGTGACGCCTGTGGATAAGACGCCTGTCGACAACCGGTGGCCCGTGGACGACCGGTCAGAGCTTGCGGGCCAGGGTCAGGCCGTCACCGATCGGCAGCAGGACCTGGGCGACGCGGTCGTCGGCGGTGAGCCGGTCGTTGAAGTCCCGGATGCCCTGGACGTTGGGGCTGTCCTGCTCAGGGTCCACCACGCGCCCGTGCGAGAGGGTGTTGTCGGCGAGGAGCAGCCCGCCGGTCCGCATCCTGGGTACGAGCTCCTCCCAGTAGTCGACGTAGCCGGTCTTGTCCGCGTCGAGGAAGGCGATGTCGAACTGGGGCTCCTCGGGGAGGAAGCGCAGCGATTCCAGGGCCGGTCCGATCCGCAGCGTGATCTTGTCCGCGACCCCGGCCCGCTCCCAGTAGCGGCGGGCCACCGCGGTCCACTCGTCGCTGATGTCGAGGGTCAGGAGCGTGCCGTCCTCGGGGAGGCCGCGGGCGAAGCAGATCGAGGAGTACCCGGTGAAGGTGCCGATCTCGACCGCGTTCCGGGCTCCGGAGAGCTGGGTGAGCAGGGTGGTGAACGCGCCCTGCTCGGGGCCGATCTGCATCCCTTGGTGGTCGGGGAAGCGTCGGGCGGTCTCGTCGGCCAGGTCGGCCAGGACCTCGTCCACGGGCTCGCTGTGGGCGACGATGTAGGCGTGCAGTTCCGGGGTGATGCTTTCTGAGGTTCGAGTCACGCACGTCAGCCTAGAAGGCACCGCCCCGCCATGCCAGGAAGCCCGACCGGGCCGCGGCCTCCGGTGCCCCGGGCCCGAAGCTGTTCCGGGAGGAGCCGCCGCGGATCACTGGTGGTCAGGGAGCATTTCGGGCCAGTCGAAGAGGTAGATCGAGCCGATGATGATGCCGATGGTCAGCAGGGGGGTGACCACCTTCTGCTCGACCGGGCCGTCGGTGGCGAAGCCGCGTCCCTGGCCGATGCGCTTCTTCCAGAAGGGCCAGAAGATCGGTACGCCCATCCTGGTGACCATGTCGCCGAAGAAGTGCAGGACGATACCGAAGGCGACCGCCAGGCCCAGCCAGGTGTAGTTCACGCCGGAGGAGAACAGGGCCAGGGTGATCGCCGCCGTCGCCAGGGCGTTGATCACCCCTGAAGCCGTCCGGTTCCTGTCCATGCCGAAACCCAGGCCCTGGAGGGCGATACCGATCAGCAGGAACACGAAGATCTGGACGGCCAGCTCCGACCACAGGGCCAACGCCTGGACCAGGACACCCATGAGCACGGCGAAGAAGAACGAGTGCGTCCCCATCCGGTGCCCGCCGAAGGCCCAGTTGAGGATGTCGCTCAGAATCTCGGTGAACTTGCCGTAGGTCTTGGTCACCGTCGCGCTCTTGTGGTCGACGTCGGGCAGGAGCGCCGCACCCGCACAGACGAGCGAGCCCGCGACGATCTCACCGGGACCCAGGTCGAAACTGAGCCCGGGGAATTCCATGCCCTGAACGAGTGGTACGACCGCCATCCAACCGACCACGCCACTGAGTGCGTGCGAGTGCCCCATCATGGCGGGAACCGTAGCGGAGTCCGTCATTCACCGCGAATCAGCGAACGGATTCGGTCAGGGAACAACAGCCACTTAACTCCCAGTAAACAGCAATGTCACCCGCGCTGGAGTCGAATGTGTTGCGATATGCCGCCTCACCTCGAAGATCATTGACGCTCTGTGCGCCCAGTTGGTAGACAACCAACAACCCCCACGGTGGCCACGCCACCACCCCACGAGAACCTGACAGGGGCCGCTATGCATACCCATCAACCTCCCTCCGGCACCCTCCTCCGACGGACAGCGGCCTCCGGCGCTTCGCTGCTCCTGCTCGGGGGCCTGACGGCCGCCCCCGCGGTCGCGGATGAGACCGACGGCACAACGCTGACCGTCGCCATCGCGCAACAGGTCGACTCCTTCAACCCCTTCACGGCCCAACTCGCCGTCACCACGAACATCCTCCGGCACGTCTACGACAGCCTCACCACGGTGGATCCGGAGACCAACGAACCGGCGCCCTCGCTCGCGGAGAGCTGGGAGACCTCCGACGACGGTCTCACCTGGACGTTCAACCTCCGTGACGACGCCTACTTCACGGACGGCGAGCAGCTCACCGCCGAGGACGTCGAGTGGACGTTCACCACCATCATGGAGAACGAGGCGGCCGGGATCGCCTCCGGCAACTACGTCGCCGGGTTCGAGAGCGTCACGGCCGAGGACGACACCACCTTCGTCGTCGAACTGGACGAGCCCCAGGCCACCATGGAGTCCCTTTCGGTGCCGATCGTCCCCCAGCACGTCTGGGAGCCGATCGTCGAGGAGGAGGGCGACGCGTTCTCCGACTACACCGCCGAGGAGTTCCCCACCGTGGGCAGCGGCCCCTTCGTCCTCACCGAGCACTCCCGGGGTGAGCACATCCGCCTGGAAGCCAACCCCGACCACTGGCGGGGCGCTCCCGGCTTCGACGAGCTCTACTTCCGCTACTACTCGGAGAAGGACGCCGCCGTCGAAGCGCTCCGCGGCGGCGAGGTCTCCCTCGTCTACGAGCTCACCGACGCCCAGGTCACCTCACTGGAGGGCGTCGACGACATCGAAGTCAACATCTCCGACGGCAAGCGGTTCCAGGCCTTCACCATCAACCCCGGAGCCGAGACCCAGGACGGCGAGGAGTTCGGCGACGGACACCCCGCGCTGAGCGACCTGACCCTGCGCCAGGCCATCGTCATGGGTATCGACAACGACGAGATCGTCGACCAGGGCGCCAACGGCCAGGCCGTCGCTGCCGGCGGCTACATCCCGCCGCGCTACGAGGACTTCCACTGGGCGCCCGAGGGCGACGAGGCCATCCTCGACTTCGACCCCGACGCCGCCAACGAGATGCTCGACGACGCGGGCTACGACCTCGGTGACGACGGCGTGCGCGTCTCGCCCGACGGAGACCGGCTCGAACTGCGCATGCACGTCCACGCGGACCGCCCGGACAACGTCCAGGCAGGGCAGGTGATCGACGAGCGCCTCGCCGACATCGGCATCGAGATCGACAACCAGACCGTCGACCCGGGCATCCTCAGCGACGCCCTCTACGACGCCGAGTACGACCTCATCTTCACGGGGTGGACGGTCAACCCCGACCCGGACTACGTGTTCAGCATCCACACCTGTGACGGGTTGCCCACGGAGCCGGGCACCATGCAGGGCGACGCCTACTTCTGCGACGAGGAGTACGACGAGCTCTACGAGGCACAGCTGGGCGAGTTCGACGACCGGGATGCCCGGGCGGAGTACATCCACCAGCTCCAGGAGGTCCTCTACGAAGAGGCCGTGGTCAACGTCCTGACCTACCCGAACATCATGGAGGCCTACCGGACCGACCAGATCGCCGACATCCAGCTGGAGCCGACCGAGGGCGGCAACATCTGGGGCCAGGACGGCTACTGGGCCTGGTGGTCCGCCGAACCCGCCGATGCGGACGCGGCCGAAGCCCCCGGACAGGGCCTGTCCACCGGGGCGGTCATCGCCATCGCCGTCGGAGTGCTCCTCGTGGTGGGCGCCGCGGGCTTCTTCATCGTTCGCCAGCGCTCCACGGTGGGGGACCGCGAGTGACGACGACGCCCCCAGAGGCGGATGGAACAGCCGGGGCGGGGACCACCGACGTCCCCGCCCCGGCGGGCCCCCAAGGGCCCGGCCGGGCGGTGCGCGTGCTCCGCTACGTGCTCGGCCGCCTCACCACCGCGGTGGTGTCCCTGTTCGCCGTGATCGTCGCCGGGTTCTTCCTCTTCCGGATCCTGCCCGGCGACCCCGTACGCGCCATGACGGAGGGGCGGGAGGTCACAGCGGAGCAGCGCGAGGAGCTGCGCCGCCAGTTCGGCCTCGACCAACCCCTGTGGCGGCAGTTCCTCGACTACGCCGAGGGCCTGCTCCGGCTCGACCTCGGGATCTCCTTCCAGTACCGCGAGCCGGTCGTCGACCTCATCCTCGAGCGCCTGGGACCGACGATCCTGCTCGCCGGGACCGGAACGCTCGTCGCCGCGCTCCTCGGCCTGTTCCTCGGAGCCCGCGCCGGTTGGAAACCCGGCGGCCGGGGGGACCGGGTCAACACCGCGGTGGCCCTGTTCTTCTGGTCGGTGCCCACGTTCTGGCTCGGCCTGCTGCTGATCGTGCTGCTGGCTTCCGGGCGCGGCTTCGTCCCCGGCCTGTTCCCGACCGGGGGCATGGTCGACCCCGGGGTGAGCGGCCCCCTGGCCACCGCGCTCAGCACCGCCCAGCACATGGTGCTGCCCGTCACCACGATGGTCGCGGTGATCTACGCCCAGTACCTGATGATCATGCGGTCGTCACTGATGGACGAGAAAGGTGCCGACTACCTGACCACGGCGCGAGCCAAGGGCCTGCGGGACACCATCGTGCGCCGCAAGCACGCCGTGCCCAACGCCCTGCTGCCCACCGTGACGCTCATCTTCCTCAACCTCGGCCAGGTCGTGTCCGGGGTGATCCTCGTGGAGACGGTGTTCTCCTGGCCCGGCCTCGGCCAGCTCTTCTACTCCGGCCTGCGCGTACCCGACCTCGGCCTCGTCCAGGGCCTGTTCGTGGTCTTCGCGGCCTCGGTGATCCTCATGAACCTCCTGGCCGACCTCGTGTACCCGCTGCTCGACCCGAGGGTGCGCCCATGACCGCAGCCACCGAACCCGCCCCGTCCGCGCCGCCGGTCTCCTCGCGTGCCCTCGCCCGCAGAAGGCGCCGGGAGGCGCTGGTCCGGTTCGCCCGCGAGTACGCCCGCAACAAGGCCGGCCTGTTCGGCCTGGCCTCGCTGCTGACCATCGCCACGGTCGCCCTGACCGCCCCGCTGTTCGTCGACCAGGCGCACCTCACCGTCACGGGGGGCCAAGGCGACTCCTACCAGCCGCCCAGCTGGGAGTACCCGCTCGGCACGGACAACTTCGGCCGCTCGGTCCTGGACCTGGTGATCTGGGGCGCCCGGGTGTCCCTGGTGGTCGGCCTGCTGGCCACGTTCGTCTCGGTCACACTCGGCACCCTGATCGGCATCACCGCGGGACACTTCGGCTCCTCCGGAGGCTTCGGGGGCCGATTCGTGTCGTCGGTGCTCATGCGCGTCACCGACTGGTTCCTGGTCCTGCCCACGCTGGTCCTGGCGGTGGCCCTGGCCGCCGTCCTGCCGCAGGGCACCGGGACCATCATCGTCGCGATCGGCCTCACCGTCTGGCCGCCCACCGCACGCTTGGTGCGGGCCCAGACCCTGGCCGTGGAGGCACGCCCCTACGTAGAGCGCGCCCGGGCTCTTGGAGGCGGCCATGCGCACGTCATGGGCTGGCACGTCCTGCCCAACGTGATGCCGGTCGTGCTCGCCCAGACCACCCTGTTGGTGGCCACCTCGATCATCGCCGAATCCACACTGGCCTTCCTCGGCATGGGCGACCCCACGACCATCTCCTGGGGCGGCATCCTCGAGGCGGCCCGCACCGCCGGAGCCATCAGCGCCGGGATCTGGTGGTACATGATCCCGCCCGGTCTGGCGATCGCAGTGGTCGCGCTGTCCTTCACCCTGTGCGGGCGCGCGGTCGAGTCCGTCATCAACCCAAGGCTCAGGGGGCAGAGTTGACCGGTCTTCTCGACGTACGCGACCTCCAGGTCACCTACTCCGGCAGTGGCGGAGACATCCCCGCGGTCCGCGGCGTGAACCTGTCGCTCGACCCCGGCGACACCCTCGGTATCGCGGGGGAGTCCGGGAGCGGCAAGTCCACCGTGGCCCTGGCGCTGCTCCGCTTGCTGCCCGCCAACGCGCGCGTGACCGGGAAAATCCTGCTGGAGGACGAGGACGTCCTGCAGATGCGATGGGGGCGGTTGCGCGCCGTCCGCTGGGTGGGTGCCTCGGTGGTCTTCCAGGGCGCCATGCACTCGCTCAACCCGGTCAAGCGGATCGGCGACCAGATCGCCGAACCCCTGCTCATCCACCAGCTCGTCACCCCGGACCGGGTCGAGGCGCGCGTGGTCGGGCTCCTCGAACAGGTCGGACTGCCGCCTTCCCGGCTCCGCGACTACCCCCACCAGCTGTCCGGGGGGCAGCGGCAGCGGGTGATGATCGCGATGGCGCTGGCGTGCGAGCCGCGCCTGATCATCGCGGACGAGGCCACGACGGCTTTGGACGTCATGATCCAGGCCCAGATCCTCACCCTGCTGGAACGGCTGGTCGAGGAGACCGGGATCGGCATGCTGATGATCAGCCACGACCTGTCCGTGCTGGCGGCCAACTGCGCCCGGGTCGCGGTCATGTACGGGGGCCGGATCGTCGAGCAGGGTCCGGCGCAGGAGGTCGTGCACGAACCCGCGCACCCCTATGCGAGCGCGCTCAGTGCCGCCTTCCCCAAGATCGGGGACCCGGCCTCGCGCCTGGCGCCCCGAGGGCTGCCCGGAGACCCGCCGGACCCCTCAGACCCGCCCTCGGGCTGCGTGTTCCGGCCGCGCTGCGCCGTCGCGGAGACGGTGTGCGCCACGGTCGACCCACCCCTGTGGCCGGTACACCCCGACGTGAACGGGCAGTCCACGCGGCACGCGGCGTGCGTGCACGTGGGCTCGGGGAAGGGTGTCGGAGAACCGCACACTCCCGTTCAGGCAAGTCCTGACCAGACGAGTACAGAGGAGACGAGCCGTTGAGCGCCGACACGGACTCACGACAGTCCGCCTCAGAACCCGGCTCCGAAGGGCGCCCCGAACCGCTGCTGAGCGCCGAAGCCGTGGAGGTGGCCTTCACCGCGGGGTTCGCCCCGGGTGGCAGCCGCGGTACCGCCCGCGCCGTGGACGGGGTCAACCTGGACGTGTCGGCGGGGGAGATCATCGCCCTGGTCGGTGAGTCCGGCTGCGGAAAGACCACCCTGGCCAGGGCCCTGCTCGGCCTGGAGCGCCCCACCGGCGGCCGGGTCGTGTTCGAGGGCGCTCCGCTGGGCTACCGCTCGCGCGCCCTGCGCTCCTACCGGCGCCGCGTTCAGCTCGTCCAGCAGGACCCCATGGGATCGCTCAACCCGCGCCGCACCGTGTACGAGTCGGTAGTGGAGGGCCTGCGGATCCACGAGGGCACCACCGCGGACGAGTCCGAACGGGTCGGACGGGCCCTGGCCCAGGCAGGTCTGCGCCCGCCCGAGCGGTTCTTCTCCAGCTACCCGCACGAGCTCTCCGGCGGCCAGCGCCAGCGCGTGGTGATCGCCGGGGCCCTGGTCCTTGACCCCGAGGTGCTGGTGGCCGACGAACCGGTGGCTTCCCTGGACGCCTCGGTGCGCGGCGAGATCCTGCGGCTGCTGCTGGAGCTCCGCTCCGACCTGGGCCTGTCCGCCCTGGTGGCCACGCACGACCTCGGCCTGGCCTGGAACATCGCCGACCGGGTGGCCGTGATGTACCTGGGCCGCGTGGTGGAGCTGGGCACCGTCGAGGAGGTCCTGTCCGCCCCCGCGCACCCGTACACGCGGGCGCTGCTGTCGGTCCTGCCGGACTCGGGGATCGAGGAGGGCCCCGTGGTGCTCTCCGGCGAGCCGCCGGACCCCAAACAGGTCCCGTCGGGCTGCCGTTTCCACCCGCGCTGCCCGGTCCTGGCCTCCGGCGAGGCCGAACGCGCCGGGGTCGCCGAGCTCTGCGCGACCGTGGACCCGGCCGTCCTGGGCGGCGGCGCCGAACGGCGGGTCGCCTGCCACTGGGCCGCCGCTGACGAGACCGGCCGCCTCCGCGAGGACGGGCCCCTGACCGCGTAAGTCTCCCGGAAACCCCGGGTATCCGGAACAGGCCGCCCCAGGGGCTCGTTGGCAGGGACATGTCGACCAACGAGCACACCACTCCGCAGGCGCCGCCGCCGGAACGGGTCTTCACCGACCGCGACTTCTGGCGCGGCGGCGACCTGGACCTGGACGCCTACCTGACCCGCACCGGCCTGTCCGGGGACCTGCCGCCTACCCTGGACACGCTCACCGCCGTACACCGCGCCCACCTGGCCGCGATCCCCTTCGAGAACCTCAACCTGCTGCTGGAGCGGCCGGTCCTGCTCGACGTCCCCTCCCTGGCGGACAAGATGGTCCACGGGAACCGGGGCGGGTACTGCTACGAACAGAACCTCCTGCTCGCCGCCGTCCTTGACCGGCTCGGCTTCATCCTGACCGCGTTCACCGCGCGGGTGCTGATGGGCGGGGACGGCAGGCCGCGTCCCTCGACCCACGCCCTCCTGCGGGTGGAGGTGGACGGCGACCACTGGCTCGCCGACGTCGGATTCGGCGGTGGCGGCCTCGTGGAGCCCTTCCCGTTCGTGGACGGCCACCAGGTCTCCCAGGGCGGCTGGAACTTGCGGCTGGACCGGATCGCGGAGGTCGGCGACGAGGAATGGCTGCTGAGAGGGATCGAGGAAGGGCGCTGGCAGAACCTGTACGCGTTCACCACCGCGGGCAACCTGCCGCAGGACTACGGCATCTTCAGCCATTACCTCACCAGCCACCCGCGTTCCCCCTTCCGTAACCGCCTCATGGTGGCGCGGACCGAGGGCGGGACCCGGTACGACCTCGACAACGCGACCCTGATCGTCGAGCGGGCCGACGGCACATCCGAGGTGCGCGAGTTGGCCCTGGAGGAGGTGGGGCCGGTGTTGCTGGAGGTATTCAACATCCGCCTTGACCAGGAAGAACAGGGGATCATCGCGGACAGGGTGAAGGGATTCCTCGACGTGTAGTAGATGTGATGCTCTTCACGTTTAGCTGGATGTGCGCGGTGCGGGGCACCGCGAACCCCAACGCCAGCGGGTGTACCGGCCGACTGGCGGTACACCCGCCCGGCCGGGGCTGGGGGATTTGGGGTGATCCCACACGTTCACCGCCCTGAGCCATGGGGCAGTACCTGGGAAGTGTCACTCCGAGGGAGCAGCCCATGGCGTACCTGACCACGGAAGACGTTCACGAGTACATCAACGGGGTCTGTTTCAAGACCGGACCTCCCGGAAAGGTCGGGGCCGAGACCGAATGGCTCGTCACCGACCCGGAACAGCCAGACCGACCCGTCCCCATCGAACGCCTCGCGGAGCTCTTGGAGGCCTGTGGCCCCCCGCCCGCGGGAAGCCGGATCACCTTCGAACCCGGCGGCCAGATCGAGCTCAGCTCCGCCGCCCTCCCAGGTCCCGCTCGAGCACACGAGGCGCTCGCGGTAGACCTCCACCACATCCGCAAGACCCTCGCGGACGCCGGACTCCACCTGGCCGAGACCGCTCTCGACCCTGTGCGGCCGCCCGTCCGGCAGCTCCGCCTGCCCCGCTACACGGCCATGGCGCGCTACTTCAGCAACCACCGCCACCGCAGCGGCCACACCATGATGTGCAGCACCACCTCGCTCCAGGTGTGCCTGGACAACGGTGCCGACGCCGCCGACACGCGCGCCCGCTGGGAGTTCGTCCACCGGATCGGCCCCGTCCTGGTGGCGGCCTTCGCCAACTCGGCGGTCTGGCGCGGCCGCCCCACCGGCTGGAAATCCACCCGCTGGGCGATCTGGGCGGCCACCGACGCCACCCGGACCCGGCCGGTCCTGGAAGCGCACACCCGCACCGATCCGGCCACTGCCTGGGCCGCGTACGCCCTCGCCGCCAAGGTGATGGCCGTACCCGAGATCCCCGGCGGGGGAGGCGCGTGGACCGCGGACCCCGGGATCACCCTGGCCGACTGGGCCGAAGGACGAGGGCCGCGCCCCCTTACCCGCGCCGACCTGGAATTCCACCTGACCACGCTCTTCCCGCCCGTGCGTCCGCGCGGCTGGTGGGAACTGCGCATGATCGACTCCCTGCCGGAGCGGTGGTGGCCGGTCCCGATGGCGTTCGCCGCCGCCCTGGCCGACGATCCCGGGGCCCGGGCCGTGGCCGAGGACGCCACCGAGCGCCTGTGCCGGGGCCCCGTCCCCGAAGCCTCGCTGTGGATGCGCGCGGCCCGCCTTGGCCCCGCGGACGCCGACATCGCCGCCTGCGCCCAGGTGTGCTTCGACGCCGCCATCGGGGCCCTGCCCCGGATGGGCGCGGCCGGACTCGCCGTCCTTCTGGACGACTACGCCGAACACTTCGTCCGGCGGGGGCTCTGCCCCGCCGACACGCACACGCACGCGCAACACCCTGGAGGTGCGTCATGAGCCACGAGCAGGAACGCGCCAAGGAGCGCATCGCCGCGGAACTCGACCGGAGCAGGCGGCGCAGCATCGGCCTGACCCTCGACACCCTGGACGAGGAGGAGCTGCTGGCGCAGCACTCCCCGCTGATGTCGCCGCTGGTCTGGGACCTGGCACACATCGGCAACTACGAGGAGCAGTGGCTGCTGCGCGCCGCCGGAGGTCGCGAGGCGCTGCGCCCCGACATCGACGACCTCTACGATGCCTTTGAGAACCCCCGAGCCGACCGCGTCACCCTGCCGCTCCTCCGCCCCGAGGAGGCGCGCGCCTACAACGAGCGGGTGCGCAGTGAGGTCCTGGACACCCTGGACTCCGCCGACCTCTCGGCCGTGCCGAACCCCGTGCCCGCCCCGCGCGGGGCCTCGGGGGAGCGCTCGCTCCTGGACGCCGGATTCGTGTTCCACATGGTGATCCAGCACGAGCACATGCACGACGAGACCATGCTCGCCACCCACCAGTTGCGCAAGGGTGCCCCCGTGCTGCTGGCGGAGGAGGGAGGGGCCCCGCCCCTGAGCCCGCCCGGCAGCGGCGAGGTGCTGGTCCCGGCCGGCCCCTTCACCATGGGCACCAGCGACGACCCCTGGTCGTTCGACAACGAGCGCCCAGCCCACACCGTCGGCCTGGACGCGTTCTGGATCGACACCGCCCCGGTCACCAACGCCGCCTACCAGGAGTTCATCGCCGACGGCGGCTACCGGAACCCGCGCTGGTGGACGGCCGAGGGGTGGGAATGGCGGGCCCGGAGGGACACCGCGGCCCCGGCCTTCTGGACCGCGGACGGCGGAGGATGGTCGCGCCGCCGGTTCGGCCGCCACGAAGAGGTACCGCCGAACGAGCCCGTGCAACACGTCAGCTACTACGAGGCCCAGGCCTACGCGTGCTGGGCGGGAAAACGGCTGCCCACCGAGGGCGAATGGGAGAAGTCCGCCCGCTTCGACCCCGCCACCGGACGCTCACTGCGCTTCCCCTGGGGTGACGAGGAGCCCGCTCCGCACCACGCCAACCTCGACCAACGGCGGCTCGGGCCCGACCCGGTCGGAAGCCGTCCCGACGGGGCCTCGCCCCTCGGAGTACGGCAGCTGATCGGCGACGTGTGGGAGTGGACCTCCACCACGTTCGACGGCTATCCGGGATTCGCTGCCTTCCCGTACCGCGAGTACTCGGAGGTCTTCTTCGACGACGGCTACAAGGTCCTGCGCGGCGGGTCCTGGGCCACCCACCCCACGGCGGTGCGGTCCACCTTCCGCAACTGGGACCACCCGGTCCGGCGGCAGATCTTCACCGGGTTCCGCTGCGCACGCGACGCGGACCGCGACTGATGTGCCGCCACCTCGCCTACCTGGGGCCGCCGCGCACGCTGCACGAACTGCTGTACGCGGCGCCCCACTCGCTGCACGTCCAGTCCTGGGCGCCCCGGCAACAGAGGCACGGCACCGTGAACGCCGACGGTTTCGGGGTGGGCTGGTACCCCGAGCACGGCGAGCCGCTCCGCTACCGCCGGGCCATGCCCATCTGGGGTGACGCCTCCTTCGCCGACGCCGCCCGGGCCATCACCTCCGGGTGCGTGGTCGCGGCGGTCCGCGACGCCACCGTCGGTTTCGGGTCCGAGGAGTCCGGTGCCCAGCCCTTCCGCGCCGACCGCCTCCTGTTCAGCCACAACGGCGCCGCCAAGGACGATGAGGCGCTCGCCGCAGCGCTCGCCGCGCCGATCCCGAGCGGCGCGCTGGACGCCCGGTCACCCGTGGACTCGGCACCGCTGTTCGCGCACACCGTGCGCCTGTGGCGGGCCTCCGGCGACCTCGCCGGAACCCTGTCCGCGGTGGTCCGCCACGCCCGAGAGCACTCCGAAGGCAGGTACAACCTGCTCGCCAGCGATGGGGAAGCGATCGTCGGGACCACGGCCGGGGACACCCTCTACACCCTGCGCAGGCCCGGGGAGGGTGCGGAGGGCGGGGGAGGCGTATGGCTTGCCTCCGAGCCCTTCGACGACGGGCGCGGCTGGCGGCCGATCCCCGACCAGTCGGTGGTCGTGGCCACCCGAGAGCACACCGAAGTCCACCCCCTCGGCTGAGCACGCACCTCCGGCCACTGCCGGAAGCGACACCGGCCACTGCAGGAAGGGACACAGGAGGCACCATGTTCCGGATCGACCGCATCCTGACCGCAGACGACCTCGACAAGGCCCTGCGCGCCGATATCGCCGAAGGGCTCACCTCGAATCCCAAGGAACTACCGCCGAAATGGTTCTACGACGAACGCGGCAGCCAGCTGTTCGAGGACATCACCGGGCTCCCCGAGTACTATCCGACCCGCGCCGAGCGCGCCATCCTCGAACGGCACTCCGCGGAGATCGCCGCGGCCGCGGACGCCGTGGCGCTCATCGAGCTCGGTTCCGGCGCCGGGGTCAAGACCCGCCTGCTCCTGGACGCCATGCGCGGACACGGCCGGCTCCGCAGGTTCGTCCCCGTCGACGTCAGCGGCGACTTCCTCGACAGCTCCGCGCGCCCCGTCGCCGACGACTACCCGGGCCTGGACGTGCACGCGGTCGTCGGCGACTTCGAGCACCACCTCGGCCTCCTGCCCGTCAGCGAACAGGACGGCCGCCAGCTCCTGGCCGTACTCGGCTCCACCATCGGCAACCAGGCGCCCGGACCCCGTGCCGCCTTCCTCCGGGACATCCGCGCCGTCCTGTTCCCGGGGGACTCGCTCCTGCTCGGTGCCGACCTCGTCAAGGATCCAGAGCGGCTCGTCAACGCCTATGACGACGCCCAAGGGGTGACCGCGGCCTTCAACCGCAACGTGCTGTCGGTGATCAACAACGGGCTCGGCGGGGACTTCGACCCCGACGCGTTCGACCACCTGTCCCGGTGGAACGCCGAGGACGAGTGGATCGAGATGCGCCTGCGTGCCCGAAGCGCCCAGCATGTCCGCGTGGCCGATCTCGGCCTCGAGGTGGACTTCGCCGAGGGGGAGGAGATGCGCACCGAGATCTCCGCCAAGTTCCGCCGCGAGGGGCTGTCCGCCGAACTCGACAGCGCGGGGTTCACCACCACCCGCTGGTGGACCGACCCGGCCGGTGATTTCGCGCTGACGCTCGCTGAGGCGCGTTAGACCCCGGCCGCAGAACCCGACAGCGAGCCCACCCGTTTCTGGGACCGGTCGTTGTCGTCCTGTGCCATGCCGCCAGAGTTACACGCGCACGTCGGTAAGCACCGGCACACCACGCCAGGTCCGGTACGCTCGACCCGTGTTCAAGGTAGGAGTTTTCGGCGCCGATGGGCGCATGGGGTCAGAGGTCGTCAAAGCGGTTCAGGCCGCGGACGACATGGAACTCGTCGCGGGCGTGGACAGCGCCGACGACCGTGAAGCTGTGCTGGGAGCCGACTACGTAGTCGACTTCACGCACCCCGACGTGGTGATGGACAACCTCGAGTGGCTCATCGCCAACGGGATCCACGCCGTCGTCGGCACGAGCGGCTTCGACGAGGGCCGCCTCGCCCAGGTACGCGCCTTCCAGACGGCCAAGCCCGGCGCGAAGGTGCTCATCGCACCCAACTTCGGCATCGCCGCCGTCCTCATGATGCACTTCGCGAAGCAGGCCGCGCCCTACTTCGACTCCACGGAGATCATCGAGCTCCACCACCCCAACAAGGCGGATGCCCCCAGCGGCACCGCCTACCGCACCGCCGAGCTCGTCGCCGAAGCCCGCCGCGAAGCCGACACCGGGCCCATGCCCGACGCCACCACCTCCGAGATCCCCGGAGCCCGCGGCGCCGACGTCGAGGGCGTCCGCGTGCACGCCCTCCGCATCCAGGGCCTCATCGCCCACCAAGAGGTCGTATTCGGCACCGACGGCGAAACCTTCAAGCTCCGCCACGACTCCATGAACCGCACCTCGTTCATGCCCGGAGTTCTCCTCGGCATCCGCAAGACCGCCGACCTCCCGGAGGCCCTCACCCTGGGCCTGGAGCCCATCCTCGGCCTCAAATAAAGCAGTCAGGGAAACGGGGATTCCCGAATCGGGGATTCTCACATCGGGGCTTCCCGAAACGGGGCCATCCGCATAGCTTGGGTTATGCCGGTGGCCCCTTTTTGGAGCGGGGTACTTGGTTCGGGGCTCCTTTTGAGTGGGTATCCCTCTTGGGTGGGAGAGCCCTCCTTTCCCGCCGCTCGATTGTGGCCGTCTCCGCTGCGCGCCTCAAGGTCGTCGCCATCGAGCGCTTCGCGCGTCAACGGCGCTCCACCTTGACCCGCTCCGCTGCGACGGCGGGTTGGCGGCTATCAGGAAACGTTGTGTCCTGAACGTGAACCAGAGGAGGAAGTAGGAACTCTCTAGGCAAGCGGTGCTGCACGCAAAGATGAAGGATCTGGCCCTTCGGAGCC
>NZ_BAAHAR010000031.1:0-106784 GCF_054777395.1 Nocardiopsis oceani | reverse complement strand
TCCGAGCTTACATGCTCCGGGCAGTGCCCGAACCATCTCGGCTCAGCGGAGAAAGAGTGTGTCTGTGATCGCGGCCCGGTGCTGAGCCAGACCCCCAGGGGATCCGCTCGCCGTCCCGCAGCGACTCGGTGAGTCTAGGCAACTGGTTCAGAGACGTCAAATCCGCCCGGACCTTGGGGAGATCCCCGACCTGTCCGGACGTCCCGCGTTGCCTTGGAGCCCCCATCGTGCTGGGTTCCCGCCCTGGTCCGCGGTGTAACGCCCCGGTTCCGCTCGCCCTGCATGGAGGGCGGTGCTTCTCGTGGCTTGCTTGTCAGGCACAGGCAATCCTGCCCTGGCCCTCACTCTGGCAAACACGCACACCCGAAGATTCTTTGCGGAACCTGTGAGACGAGGAGGGGCGGGGGTGGCTATCCGTTTGGGCACCGCTCCCGCCCCGTCCTGCGACTAGTTCGCGACCAGTCCTCGCTCGGGCCGCACTCAGCCCGCAGTCAGGCCGAGCTCAGGCCATGTCAGCCAGCTCGCTGGCAAGCTTCCGGAAGGCGATCCCCCGGTGGCTGATCGCGTTCTTCTCGTCCGCGGACAGCTCCGCGGCGGTGCGGTTCTCCCCCTCGGGGACGAAGACCGGGTCGTAGCCGAACCCGTTCTCTCCTCTGCGCTCCCCCGCGAGACGGCCACGAAGCACCCCTTCGGCGACAGCCTCGATCCCGTCCGGCATCACCAGGACGGCGGCACAGACGAACTGTGCCCCCCTGCGCTCGGCCGGGGTGTCGGACAGCTGGTCGAGCACCAGGTCCAGGTTGGCCCGGTCCTGGTCGCCATCACCGAACCGGCCCGCCCAACGGGCGGAGAGCACCCCGGGCATCCCCCGTAGTTCGTCCACGGCCAAGCCGGAGTCGTCCGCGACCGCCGGCAACCCCGTGTGGGCAGCGATCGCCCGAGCCTTGAGCAGGGCGTTGCCGATGAACGTGGGTTCGGTCTCGGGCACCTCGGGTGCATCCGGGAACGAGTCCAAAGCCAGGACCTCCGCCTCCACCCCCGCTTCGGCGAGGATGGCACGCATCTCCGGCACCTTCTTCGCGTTGCGCGTGGCAAGGACGAGTTTCACCGTTCCTCCTCCACCGGGAACGCCGCCGATCCGAGCACCGATACCGGGCCTGGTACCCACGACGCCGTTCTCGGTACTCACTCCGACAGGGCCTTCTTCTGGATGGCCGTCAGTTCATCGCACCCGGTGGTGGCCAGGTCGAGCAGCTTGTTGAGCAGTTCGCGGTCGAAGGCCGCGTCCTGGCCCTCAGCGGTGCCCTGCACCTCGACGAACTTGCCGCCACCGGTCATCACGATGTTCATGTCGGTGTCGGCGACCGAGTCCTCGAGGTAGTTCAGGTCCAGCCGGGGCTGGCCCTGAACCACACCGACACTGACTGCGGAGAGGGAGTCGGTCAGCGGGTTGTTCTTGAGCTTGCGGCGCTTGCGCAGGTGCTTCATGGCGTCAGCCAGGGCCACGTAGGCACCGGTGATCGCCGCGGTACGGGTACCTCCGTCGGCCTGCAACACGTCGCAGTCCAGGGTGATGGTGTGCTCACCCATCGCCTTGAAGTCCACGACGGCACGCAGGGAACGGCCGATGAGGCGGGAGATCTCGTGGGTGCGCCCGCCGAGCTTGCCGCGCACGGACTCACGGGCACCACGGGTGTCCGTGGCGCGCGGGAGCATGGCGTACTCGGCGGTGACCCACCCTTCACCGGTGCCCCGGCGCCAGCGGGGCACACCGTCCTCGACGCTGGCGGCGCAGAGCACGCGCGTGTCTCCGAACTCGATGAGCACGGAGCCTTCCGCGTGGCGGAGCCAGTTGCGGTGGATGTTCACAGGGCGGAGTTGGGTCGGAACGCGTCCGTCAGGTCGGGCCATGGACACGAGCGTATATCCGGACGGTGCCGATCGGGACTGGACTCGGGACGCACCTGCCCCGATGGGACCCGTGCCACACCGGTACCGCACCGACAGGGCGCCGCGGGCCGAATGGGCCACATGCAGCAGGCCCACTGGCCGCTGGTGGTCCTCAGGCGCCGACCTCGTGGACCTGTCCGCCTCGGGCCAGCTCGATGTCGCCGCCGAAGGTGGAGCGCGCCTCGTCCATCGTGATCGTGTCGTCGTTCCACGGGACCAGGTGGGTGAGCAGGAGCTTGCGGGCCCGGGCACGGGTGGCGTGGTCGCCCGCCTCGCTACCGGTGAGGTGCATGTCCTTGGGGTGCTCGACGTGGTCGTGGAACGCCGCCTCGCACAGGAACAGGTCGGTGTCCCGGGCCAGCTCGATGAGCGAGTCGCAGGATCCGGTGTCGCCGGAATAGGTGAGGCTGACGCCCTCGTGCTCCAGACGGATACCGAAGGCGTCGACCGGGTGGTTGACCCGGTCGACCCGGGCGGTCATCGGACCGATCTGGAACTCACCGGGTGAGAGCTCGTGGAAGTCGAAGACCTCGGTCATCCCGGGATCCGGGTCCAGCCCGTAGATCTCGGCGAGGCGAGCAGCGACACCCTCGGGTCCGTAGACGGGGATGGGCGGTTTCGCACCGCCGGGCGAGTACATGCGGGCGACCCAGTAGGCACACATATCGGCACAGTGGTCCGTGTGCAGGTGGCTGAGGAAGACGGCGTCGACGGAGTAGAGGTCGGCGTAGCGCTGGAGGGCACCGAGAGCGCCGTTGCCGAGGTCGAGCAGGAGGCGGTAACCGCCGGCCTCGACCAGGTAACAGGAAGCCGGACTGTCCGGCCCGGGAAAGCTCCCGGAGGACCCGATAATCGTGAGTCGCACGTCGTCGTCGCCTTTTCGATCGGCCGCACTGTCTCCGTGGCCCCTGGGTGACGTGTGCGGGGAGCGCGGTGAGCGGCTGGTTCTGCGGATGTCCCGTAGTTACGGGTGTACCCCAATGGCCGCCTTGGTGGTACAAAATGTGTCCCGCATCTCAGGCGACGTGTATCACGTGTGAATTTTTCACACCGATTGACCAGTTATGCCTGGTTCTGGCCATCAGGGTTCGGGACACCGACTCTCTCAGGGCACAGGCACTGCCAGGACGACGGGGTCGGTCTACGGTGTGGCCATGGTAGACACCGATTCCCCGGATGGCCGCGTCCCGCTGCTGGGCCAACTGGCCGGCGAGGGCTGGTTCATGGACATGGGCGAGGTCGCAGCAACCACATCACTGACCTGGTTGGCGTCCGATCCAGGGCTCCGCTCCGCCATACTCACGCACCTCGGGAGACGGGCCGACACGGACCTCACCAGCGTGCAACAGTTCGTTCCCGAATCAGTGCAGGACGACCGGGCCCGGCCCGACATCGAGATGCGCGATGCGGACGGTCACACCATCGCCCTTGTCGAGGCCAAGTTCGGCGCACACCTGACCGAGGAGCAGGTAGCTGCCTATCTCCGCGTCCTCGACCGGCGTTCCGGCCCCCACCGCGGTGCCTTGTTCGTGCTCGTCCCGCGAAGCAGGGTGGACGAGGCGCAGCAGATCCTCGACCGAGCGATCAAGGCCCGGTCTGAGGTGACGGCACACGCTGTCGTCACCTGGGACGAGTGGCTCGATGTGTGGGACGCCGTCGCCGAGGAGTCCGCCGATACCCGACTCGCCAGCGACCTGCAGCAGGTGACGGCCATGTGCCAAACGCTGGGCGGGCACGTGATACCGCCGCTCGCTGGTACTGCCACCGGCCGGGACTGGCAGGAGCGGGCAAGCGACCTCCGCGCGACCGTGGACGTCGTCACGGGGCGGTTTCTGGGATCCTTGGGGCGCCGTGACCTGCCGGTGCAGGGAAACCTGGGTCCGGAGAAGCCGTACAGATACCGGTACCTACCGGAGATCAGCCGGACGACCTGGGTGCAGGTCGGGGTCTGGGGCTGGCTCGCGGACGAGGGGCTGACCCCGTTCTGGCTGATGCTCCACAAGGACGACGAGGGATCCGGCGGATTCCAGGCGGCCCTGCAGCGACTCATGGCTTCGGCATTGTCCCGCAAGGTCCGGCGCGACGGTCACCACGCGTGGGTGCCGCTGGAAGTGCCCGGCGACGCCAACGGGCCGCAGTTGGCCGATGCCCTCGAAGCGGAAGTGAGCGCCGTGCTGAGGATCCTGAAGCCGTAGTTACCCCTCCGCCGGCGTCGGCCCCGCTGATCGGCGCGAGCACCGCCGGGGCCGTGTGCCCCCCTTGGTCCGGCACCGGATGGAATCGGCGGAGGCCGGTCACCCGCGTGGGGTGACCGGCCTCCGCGACGGTTCCGGCGAGCCGAGGGGCTCACGCCCAGAGCTGACCGTCCAGGCGTTCCTCGGCCTCCTCGAGGGTGCCCTCGTAGGCACCCGTGGAGAGGTACTTCCATCCGGCGTCGGCGATGACGAACGCGATGTCTGCGCTCCGCCCCTCCCGTTCGGCCTTGCGGGCCATACCGAGGGCGGCGTGCAGGGCGCCACCGGTGGAGATACCCGCGAAGATGCCCTCCTTCTCCAGGAGTTCCCTGGTCCGCTTGAGCGCGGCGTCGGCGGGCACGGAGAACCTGGTGGAGAGAACGGACTCGTCGTAGAGCTCGGGAACGAACCCCTCATCGATGTTGCGCAGCCCGTAGACCAGCTCGCCGTACCGCGGCTCGGCGGCGACGATCTGCACATCGGACTTGTGCTCGCGCAGGTAGCGGCCCACCCCCATGAGCGTGCCTGTGGTCCCCAAGCCCGCCACGAAGTGCGTGATCTCGGGCAGGTCGGCCAGCAGTTCGGGCCCGGTGGTCTCGTAGTGGGCCCGAGCATTGGCCGGGTTGCCGTACTGGTACAGCATCACCCAGTCCGGGTGGGCCGCAGCCATCTCCTTCGCGACCCGGACGGCCTCGTTGGAACCGCCCGCCGCGTCGGAGAAGTGGACCTCGGCACCCCACATGGCGAGCAGCTGCTTGCGCTCGTCGGAGGTGTTCTCCGGCATGACGCAGACCATGTGGTAGCCGCGCAGCTTGGCGACCATGGCCAGCGAGATGCCGGTGTTCCCCGACGTCGGCTCCAGGATGGTGCAGCCCGGTGACAGCAGCCCGTCCTTCTCGGCCTGCTCGATCATGAAGAACGCGGCGCGGTCCTTGATCGAGCCGGTGGGGTTGCGGTCCTCCAGCTTCGCCCACAGCCGGACGTCCGGCGAGGGCGACAGTCGGGGCAGGCCGACCAGCGGTGTACCGCCGAGGGAGTCGAGTAGGGAGTCGTAGCGCATGGCGTCCTTACGGCCTCGCGGCCTAGGGAGTGTTCTTGACGCGGCCTAGCGGGAGCCGCCGGCCACGGCGGGCAGCACGGTCACGTTGTCACCGTCGGAGAGCTCGGCCTCGAGCCCGCCGACGAAACGGACGTCCTCGTCGTTGAGGTACACGTTGATGAAGCGGCGCAGCTTGCCACCTTCCACCAAGCGCTCGGCGATGCCGGGGTGCCGGCTGTCCAGGTCGGTGATCAGCTCGCTGATGGTGCTGCCGGACCCTTCGACGACCTTCGCGTCGTCCGTCAGGTTGCGCAGAATGGTGGGGATGCGGACCTCGATGGCCATGAAGGTGACTCCGTAAACGTTCGTTGTTGTGCGTTCATTTCCAACAGGCGACTCACCGCTCTCATTCCGGCCGACGCTTCGGAACGGTGCTCCCGGCCCCGGCCTCTGAGCGGTGACCACGGCGGACCCCGTCGGGGCCCTGGAGGTCACGGAGCCTGTCGGTCGCTGTGCCTGTCGGTACTCGGCGGTGCCTGGTCGTGCTTACCAGCTACTGGACACCGCTGTTCTACTGGACACCGCTGGTTTCGGTGACCTCCACCGGTTCCTCGGTGACCTCGCCGTCGATGATCCGGTAGGAGCGGAACTCCACACTGTCGGCCTCGCGTGTGGAGACGAGGACGTAGTGGGCGCCGGGTTCCGACGCGTAGGAGATGTCTGTACGCGACGGGTAGGCCTCGGTCGCGGTGTGGGAGTGGTAGACCACAACGGGTTCCTCGTCGCGATCGTCCATCTCGCGCCAGACCTTGAGCTGTTCGAGCGAGTCGAAACGGTAGAAGGTCGGCGACCGTTCGGCGTTGATCATCTCAATGAACCGCTCCGGGCGGTCGGAGCCCTCCGGGCCGGCGACGACACCGCACGCCTCATCGGGGTGGTCGCGGCGGGCGTGGGCGACGATCTGGTCGTAGATCGAACGGTCAATCCTCAGCATGGGTCCCAGGGTACCCAAGAACTTATCTCTACCAACCAGGTGGGTATTAAAGTGTGGGCGGGGTTGTGGGTGGGACGGGAGTGCACGCTGGGTCGACAGGCTCAACGGGGCGGCGTCGCAAGGCTCACCCCTGGTAGGGAGCCCCACCCGGCATCCCGAGGCGTCGGTGCAACGCATAGGCTCATTCCTATGAGCGAGGACAGCAGCAGCGCGCTGCTCACCGACCACTACGAACTGACGATGCTCCAAGGCGCCCTGCACAGCGGGGCAGCCGCACGCCGGTCGGTGTTCGAGATGTTCGCCCGAAGCCTGCCCGCCGGCCGCCGGTACGGGGTCGTCGCGGGGACCGGTCGGTTCCTGGAGCTGCTGGAGCGGTTCCGCTTCGGCACGGAGGAACTCGACTTCCTGTCCGACAACCGCGTCGTCGACGAACCCACCCTGAACTGGCTCTCGGAATACCGCTTCTCCGGCAACGTGTGGGGATACGGAGAGGGCGAGGCGTACTTCCCGGGGTCGCCGATCCTGGTGGTCGAAGGGAGCTTCGGCGAAGCTGTGATCCTGGAGACGCTCGCGCTGTCCGTGTACAACCACGACAGCGCGATCGCCTCCGCCGCCAGCCGGATGTCGGTGGCCGCAGGCGACCGCCCCCTGATCGAGATGGGGTCACGCCGCACCCAGGAGCGCTCTGCCGTTGCCGCCGCCAGGGCCGCCTACATCGCCGGGTTCGCGACCTCCTCCAACTTGGAGGCGGGCCGGAGCTTCGGGGTACCGACCGGCGGAACCGCCGCGCACGCCTTCACCCTTCTGCACGACAGCGAACAGCACGCCTTCAAGGCACAGCTGGAATCCATGGGGACCGGGACCACACTGCTCGTCGACACCTTCGACGTCGAACGCGCGGTGCGTCACGCCGTGGAGTTGGCCGGGCCGAAGCTCGGCGCGGTACGGCTCGACTCCGGGGACCTGGCGGCGACCGCTACCCGGGTCCGCGCCCAGCTCGACGGCCTTGGTGCGACTGAGACGCGTGTCGTGGTCACCGGGGACCTGGACGAACACTCCATCCAGGCCCTGGCGGTGGCCCCCGTGGACGGCTACGGAGTGGGTACGTCACTGGTGACGGGGTCCGGGTCCCCGACCGTGTCGCTGGTGTACAAGCTGGTGGCGCGCGCCCGCGGCTTGGAGCCCGGCACTCCCATGGGGCACGGCGCTTCCATGGATCGCAACGCACCCCTGGAGCCGGTCGCCAAGCGCTCGGTAGGCAAACCCAGCCGGGGCGGCCGCAAGTGGGGAGTTCGGCGACTGGACGACAAGGGGTTGGCCGTGTCCGAGGAAGTGTTCCCCCACGAACCGATCGACCTGGTCGGGGCCCGACCGCTTCTGCGTCCCCTGGTGGTGGAGGGCGAGGTCGTGGGGCACGAGAGCGTGCACGAGGCCCGCGAACGCCATCGGGCGACCGTGGTAGAACTCCCCGAACAGGCGCTGAGGATGTCGCGGGGGGAAGCGGCCCTGCCGACGGTTTTCCACTGAGCCGCTGAGCCGCGGTATTCGGTCTCCACCCGCTGAGGTCACCGCATAGCCAGATCACCGCTCTCCCACAGACCAGCACTGACCACTTCCGAACAGCGAGGAAAGAGGTGCCGACATGACGCGGGCACTCATCGTGGTTGACGTACAGAACGACTTCTGCGAAGGCGGAAGCATGGGCGTGGTCGGCGGCGCGAGCACCGCTGCGGCGGTCACGGCGTACGCGCGCGCCACAGAGAACGAGTACGACCACGTGGTGGCCACCCGGGACTACCACATCGACCCTGGGGCGCACTTCTCCGAGACGCCCGATTTCGTCGACAGCTGGCCGCGCCACTGTGAGGTGGGAACCCCCGGCGCGGAGTTCCACCCCGAATTCGACGCGTCGGTGGCCGAGGAGGTCTTCAGCAAGGGCGAGTACACGGCGGCCTACAGCGGCTTCGAGGGAGCGGCCAAGGACGGGAAGACCAACCTGGTCACCTGGCTGCGGGACCGGAACGTGGACGAGGTGGACGTGGTGGGCATCGCCACCGACCACTGTGTTCGGGCGACCGCCTTGGACGCCAGGAGCGAGGGCTTCCGGACACGGGTGCTGCTCAACCTGACCGCCGGGGTAGCCAAACCCACGGTGGACTCCGCTTTGGCGGAGCTGGGGGAGGCCGGTGTAACGCTGGAAGGTGAGCCGCTGGTTGGCTGAGGGTCCCTGGGATTCGTACCTGGGATTCAGAGAGAACACACGGAGCGGCCGTGACCTTGAGGGGTCACGGCCGCTCCGTGTGTTCGGGTGCTTGTTCGTGCCTGGGCCTTGAGTGGGCCCGAGCTTTGAGCAGCTCCGATCCCTACAGGCCCGATCGCTAGTCGATGCCGATGGCGGCCCGGACGTTGCTCAGGACGCGGCGAGCGCGCTCGCGGGCACGCTCGTAACCCGACTCGAGGATGTCGTCGAGCTCGGTTTCGGAGGCCATGAGCTCCTCGTAGCGCTCGCGCTTGGGGCCGAGTTCGGTGTTGACCGCCTCGAAGAGCTCCTTCTTGAGGTCGCCCCAGCCCATGCCCCCCGCCTCCAGGCGCTTGCGCACGTCGGCCACCTTGTCGTCGCCGGCGAAGTGGAGGAGCAGTTGGAACGGGATCGAGGAGTCCGGGGCCTTCGGGTCCTCGACCGGGGTGGAGTCGGTGGGGATCCGGTTGATGGCCTTGCGGAGCTTCTTCTCCGACAGGAAGAGCGGGATGTGGTTGTCGTACGACTTGCTCATCTTGCGGCCGTCGGTACCCGGCAGGATGCTCGCGTCGCTGTCGTCGATCACGCCCTTGGGGAGCGGGAAGGTGTAACCGTCCCCGTACCGGTGGTTGAAGTACCCCGCGATGTCGGCCGTGTACTCGATGTGCTGGGACTGGTCCCGCCCAACGGGGACGCGCTCGCCCTCCATGATGAGGATGTCGGCCGCCATGAGGACGGGGTAGTTGTACAGCCCCATGTTGATTCCGGCGTCGAGCTCGGTGATCCCCGCCTCGTTGTTGCGGTCGCGCGCGGCCTTGTAGGCGTGCGCGCGGTTCATGAGGCCCTTGGGGGTGAGGGTGTTCAGGATGGTGGTGAGCTCGAAGGTCTCAGGGATGCTGGACTGCCGGTAGAAGACCGTTCGGTCCGGGTCGAGCCCGCAGGCCAGCCAGGTGGCAGCGCCCGACCGGATGCTTTGACGGAGCTCGTCAGCGTCCTTGATGATGTTGAGCGCGTGGTAGTCCGCGATGAAGTAGAAGGTGTCGTAGACCTCGGAGGCCGCAAGGGCGGGCTTGATCGCGCCGATGTAGTTGCCCAGGTGGAAGTCACCGGTGGGCTTGATCCCGGTCAGATAGGTGTTCGCTGCCATGGGGCCAGCTTAACGGCGGGCAGTACCCGTTTTCCGCTGTGGTGGGCGTGGGAGTTGGGGTGGGAGTACGGGAGGTGGTGGGTGGCGGTGTGCGGGACACCCTCCTGTGGTTGGGCGACTTCCCGTGGGTCTGGTTGGACGTGCTTCGAAGGAGCTCCGGTGCGGCGTGCATGGCGGATCTGACCTCTTCGGCTCATGCGTTACACCGGCGAATGGTTGCTCGTGTTGCCAACGGTGACCCCTGAACTCTGCGGATAGCCGGGGCTGCCTGGGCCGGCTGGTTTTGGCGGGCGTGGGAGCCTACGCGTCCGTGGGACCTCGCCGTTGGAAAAGGGCGACCGCGCCTCCCACCATTCAGGACGCGCGAACAGAGGTGCACGACTGGCAGGTCAAAGCCAGGTACTCGGCGCTTCTCAAACAGCGCATGGTACGGACGTGTTCGAGAAGAACGGGTCCCCCCGGGCTGGCGAAGACCCCCTGTGGCTGGACGCCAGCCACCGCCCTACTGCCAACCCGCGCTCCCGTGGGCGGCCACCGGGTCCCTACGTTTTGAGACCCCCTGGGGCGCAGGTGCTCTGCGCCGTGCGGCCTACTGCGGCGGGTGGATGGGGTTCTTCCAAGGGTGCGGTTGGAGTGCGTGTTCTTTGCTGCCTGGAGTGGCGGTCACAGCAGGGTTGTGGCTGCTGCGGCTGGAGTGGCGGTCACCCGCGGGGGTTGGAGCGGAAGGCGGCCCAGTGTTCGACCATGCGTTCGGCCTGGCCCGGGGTGAAGTGGGTCATGCAGGCGTCGTCGCTGTAGTTCATGAAGTTGGTGACGGGGTCCCTGCCTGGGCGTTCCGGGCAGGTGTTTCGCCCGATGGGGCACCCGCTGGCCGCTTCGCGTTCGTAAGGGGTGTCGTCGACGTAGTCGCCGGGGCTCTGGCAGCCGTTCTGGAAGGTGTGGAACAGGCCCAGCCAGTGGCCGACCTCGTGGGTTGCCGTTTGGCCCTCGTTGAAGCGGTCCCGGTCTCCTCCGGGGAGGGTGTTGTGGTCGACCACCACACCGTCCTGGTCGGAGTAGTCCTGCGGGAACGTGGAGAATCCGAGCAGGCCGGAGTCGAGTTCGGCGGTGTAGATGTTGAGGGTTTCGGGGCCGCCTTGGCGGAGGCTGGATCTGATGGTCCCACTGTGCTGGTTGAAGTCGTTGAACCAGGTGTCGTCGGTGGTGCGTTCTACGGAGGAGAGCTGGAAGCGGAAGCCGGTGTCCGTGCCCTCGGAGCCGGTCGCGAAGTCGCCTCGGTAGGCGCGGTTGAGGACGTCGAGCTGTTCGTCGACGCGGCTGTCGCTGATGGCGCCGGTGCCGTCCTCAGCGGAGATCACGTGGACCACCACGGGGACCGTGTGGGGTGCGGAGAACTCGTGGCCGCGCAGGGGCACCAGGGCTTCACGGAGTTCTTCGTCGTACTCGGCCGCCTGTTCCGGGGTGACCTCCGTTGCTTCGGCCACACCGGGGTCGGCGACCCGTGCCGCACCGGGTGGACAGTACTCGGTTGACGCTTCCCGGACGGGCTCGGTGGGCGCAGGAGAGGCGCCCATCACGAGGCCGGTCAGTGCGAGTGAGCACGCGGCCAGGCCGGACCAGGTCGCGGTTGAGCCTCCGCGAGGGCTTCGTCCCATCATCTGACGGACTGTAGTTACGCGATTGCACAAGGACGGGTTGCCTTGCGTGGGCTTGCCTAGTTTTTGCCGGTTGTGGCTATTTCTTCCCCACGGCCCAGGCTCTGAGTTTGGCGATGCGTTCGCGGATCTGGGGCGGGGATGCCTGGGCTACCGAGGGGCCTCCGCAAGCTCTGCGGAGCTCGTTGTGGATGACGCCGTGCGGCTTTCCCGTGCGGTGGTGCCAGGCGCCCACCAGGCCGCTGAGCTCCTTGCGCAGTTCGGCGAGGACCTCGTGGGTCGGCCCCGACTCCTCCTCGGGTCCGGATTTGCCCTTCGCCTTGAGCTCCGTTGCCTTCAGGTCGGCCTTGCGCTTGCGCAGCAGCTGGGAGACCTGGTCGGGGTCCAGTAGGCCGGGGAGGCCGAGGAAGTCCTCCTCCTCGCTGGAGCCCGGTGCGCCGCTGTACTCGGTGCCGTCGTAGAGCGCCCGGTCGAACTCGGCCGCGGACTCCATCGTCTCGAAGGGGAGCTCCTCCCCCGCGTCGGGCGTGTCCTTCTTCTTGTTGGCCTCCTTGAGGAGGTCCTCCTCCGGGTACTCGTCGTCCGAGGGTGTCTTGTCGAGGACGTGGTCGCGTTCGCGCTCCATCTCGCCCGCGTACTCCAGGAGGGTGGGTACCGACGGCAGGAACACGGAGGCCACCTCGCCGCGCTGGCGCACGCGGACGAAGCGGCCGATGGCCTGGGCGAAGAACAGCGCGGTGCTGGTGGAGGTCGCGTACACGCCCACCATCAGGCGGGGAACGTCCACGCCCTCGGAGACCATGCGGACCGCGACCATCCAGCGGTCGTCGCCCTGGGCGAAGCGGGAGATCTTCTTGGAAGCCGTGGGGTCGTCGGAGAGCACCACGGTGGCGCCCTTGCCGGTGATCTGCCGCAGGATGCGGGAGTAGGCGCGGGCGTTCTCGTGGTCGCTGGCGATGACCAGGCCGCCCGCGTCCGGGTGGGTCTTGCGCACCTCGGTCAGGCGCCGGTCGGCGGCGTGCAGGACCTTCTTGATCCAGTCGCCCTTCGGGTCGAGGGCGGCCCGCCAGGCCTGGGCCAGCGCGTCCTGGGTGAGGGGCTCGCCGAGGTGGGCGGCGAGCTCGTCGCCCGCCCTGGTACGCCAGCGCATCTCGCCCGAATAAGCCATGAAGATGACCGGCCGCACCACCCCGTCCTCCAGGGCGGGCGCGTACCCGTAGCTGTAGTCCCAGGAGCAGCGGCGCACCCCGGCGGCGTCCTGGACGTAGTCCACGAACGGGATGGGGTTGACGTCGGAGCGGAACGGGGTTCCGGTCAGCGCCAGGCGGCGCGTGGCCGGGTCGAAGGCCTCGCGGACCGCCTCGCCCCAGGACAGGGCGTCGCCCGCGTGGTGGACCTCGTCGAAGATGACGAGGGTCTTGCGCGCCTCGGTGCGGTTGCGGTGCAGCATCGGGTGCGCCGCGATCTGGGCGTAGGTGGTGGCCGCGCCGACGTACTGGCGGCCGAGCGCCCCCTGGCCGTTCTTGAAGTCGGGGTCGATGGCGATGCCGAACCGGGCCGCCGCCTCGGCCCACTGCTTCTTGAGGTGCTCGGTGGGGCAGACGATGGTGATGGCGCGTACCGCGTGCCGCTGCAGGAGCTCGCTGGCCAAGGTGAGGGCGAAAGTGGTCTTGCCCGCACCCGGGGTGGCCACCGCGAGGAAGTCGCGTGGCTGCCGTCGGAAGTACTCCTCGAAGGCCTCCCGCTGCCAAGCCCGCAGGCCGCGCACGCGATCCTCGGGTGTGGTCTGCGTCACCGTCATTCGTTCCGTCCCCCGTTGCTCACCTGCTAGAGGTTAGCGTCCACCGGCCCCCCAACTGGGAGTCCCGGCAGTGGTGCCGCGCACAACGGACCACTCTGCCGCCACCCCACGACAAACGGCACGGTGCTCCCCACACCGCGCCGCGCCGCCTTCGAACCGACTGTGTTCCTAAGCTCCCTCGTCGGGGATCTCTTCCTCGTCCGGGACCGCTTCCTCCGGAACCTCTTCACCGCCGATACCCGTGGTGTCGACGGCTCCGTCGTTGAAGGGCATGTGCGGGGAGATCGCCGGGAAGGCGAAGAACCACAGCAGCGCCGCCCCTCCCGCCAGCAAGCCCACCGCCATGATGAACTTCGACGCCCAGGGACCGGGCAGGATGCGCCAGATCAGACCGTACATTCGTGTGTCCCTTCCCCTACGCGTCCGGCGCCATGTGTTCGATGCTCTCGGGCATGCCGTCGGACTTGGGCGTGGTCTCGGCCAGCTCTCCCCAGACGATGAGCCGGTGGGTGTTGTTGAGCTTGGGGGCACACGTGGTGAGCGTGAGCAGGGCCCGCTCGGGGTCCTCTTCCGAGGCCTCGTCGAAGGGGTCGGGGTTGACCACCCAGAAGTCCTCGGGCAGGACCGTCTCCTCGCGGAAGACTTCGTACGTGTAGAAGTTCTCGCCGTCCTCCAGGACCATGACGTCGCCGTCGTCCAGCAGGTCCATGTCCCAGAAGAGGCCGGGTGTGCGGTGCGCGGCGACGGCGTAGTTGCCGAGTTCGCCGGCGTCGCTCTCGTACTGGGTGTAGCGGCCGGGACTGTACAGGATGTCGTCGGGCTCGGTGCCGTTGACCACCACCCAGTCCAGGTCGAGGCTGGGGATGTAGAGGCGCGTGTCCGCGGCCCCGGGGAGGGGTTCGGAGTCCGGCCCCTGTTCCGCCCCCTCGTCGACGGCGGCCCACGCATCGTCGAGGCCGTCGGCCAGGTCCTGCTGCTCCCGGTCGGTCTCCCAAGCGGAGCCGTACACCTCGTAGGCGGCGTAGAAGAGCATCAGGAGCCCCGCGGTCAGCAGGATCTCCCCGAAGAAGCGTACGAATCCGCGCACGACGTCTCCCGGTGTGGTGCGGGGTTTGCGTGCACGGCGCCGACGCCCTCGTGGGGACCTGCCCCTCTCCTCGGAGGGGTGCTCATCGTACGACTGCCGTTCAGTTGTGGACACCAATACGACCTACTCCTGTGGACGCTTTCGTGTGCACCCGGGTTACCGGAGGGGGACGACGAGCGGGACCCCTGTACGCGGATGCGGCAGGACTTCGACCTCGTGCTGGTAGACGGAGCTGAGCAGCGACGCGGTGAACACGTCGTTGGGGGTTCCCTGCGCGGCGACCCGTCCCTCGGAGAGTACCGCCACACGATGGGCGTACGCGGCGGCAAGACCCAAATCGTGCAGGACCACGATAACCGCCCCACCATGGGACGCCAGCGTACGCGCGAGGGACAGTACGAGTTCCTGGTGCCTGATGTCCAGAGCGGCGGTGGGTTCGTCCAAGAGCAGCAGGTCCGTGTCCTGCGCCAGCACGCGCGCGAGCATCACCCTGGCCCGTTCTCCTCCGGACAGGGTGGGGAATCGGCGCTCCGCGAGGTGCGTGATCCCGGTGCGTTCCATGGCGGAGCTGATCCGGGTTCCGTCCTCGTCCGGCGAGGTCAGCCCGGCCCAGGGCGCCCTGCCCATGGCGACGAGTTCGGTGACGGAGAAGGGGAAGCTGACCGCGGCCTCCTGTGGCAGGACGGCGCGGCGCAGGGCGAGTTCGGGCGGGGTCCAGTCCCCGAGCTGCCGGTCGAAGAGGTGCACCGTGCCCGCGTCGCTCTCCCCTTTGGCGGCGCCCGTGACGTCCCCCGAGAGGGACGAGAGCAGGGTGGACTTGCCCGCTCCGTTCGGCCCGACCAGAGCGAGGAGTTCGCCCGCGCGCACGGTGAGGTCGGCCCCGTCGAGCAGGGCGCGCCCGCCCCTGCGCACGGTGACGCCCTCGGCCCGGACGACGGCTGAGCCGGGTTCGACGGCCAGGGGCCGGACCGGCACGCGGGCGAGGGGTGGGAGGGCGGCCGCGAGGCGCCGGCGCAGTGTTGTTTGTGTGGACGGTGTGGCCCCTGTGGTCTTGACGGCCCCTGCGGTCATGACCAGCCTCCTTGCTTGGCGCGGGTGCGGTGCAGCAGGTAGAAGAAGAACGGCCCGCCGATCGCGGCGGTGACGACACCGAGCGGGATCTCCGCCGGCGCGGCGACGGTCCGGGCCAGCAGGTCGGCGGCGAGGAGCAGGAGGCCGCCGCCCAGCGCGGAGGCGGGTAGCAGGACGCGGTGGCCGGGTCCGGCCACCATCCGGACGATGTGCGGGACGACCAGGCCCACGAAGGCGACGATCCCGGCGAAGGCGACCGCCGCGGAGGTCAGCAGCGCCATCGCGCCGATGAGCACCAGGCGCATGCGCTCGACGTCCACTCCCAGGTGGCGGGCGGGCCCCTCCCCCAGGGCGAGCAGGTCCAGGCGGCGGGCGTAGACGGGGATGACCGCAAGGCCCAGGAGCAGGCACGGCGCGATCGCGGCGACCTTGGACCAGGTGGCGGTGGAGACACTGCCGAGCTGCCAGAAGGTGATGGTCTGGATCTCGGCGTCCTGGGAGAAGTTGGTCATCAGGCCGATCGCGGCGCCCGCGACGGCGTTGACCGCGATACCGGTGAGCAGGAGGGTGACGACCTCGGTGCGGCCGCGCGAACGCGCGAAGACGTACACGAACAGGGTCGTGGCCAGTCCGAACACGAACGACGAGGCGATGATCGTCCAGTGGCCGAAAGCGGTCAGTCCGGTGAAGATGATGACGATCGCGCCCACGGCTGCCCCGGAGGAGACACCGATGACGCCTGGTTCGGCGAGCGGGTTGCCGAAGATCCCCTGCATCATGGCGCCCGCGCTGCCGAGGGCGGCGCCGACCATGACGGCGAGGACGACGCGGGGCAAGCGGACGTCCCACAGGACGGTCTGGGCGACCTGGTCGGGGACGGTTCCTGCCTCGAAGCCGACCGCGTGCAGGATCGAGGCGGCGACCTGGCTCGCCGGGATGGGGTAGGCGCCGATGCCCGCGGCCACGACCGCCACCACGGCCAGTCCGACCGAGAGGCCCCCGAGGAGGAGGCCCGAGCGCAGGCGGCGCAGGACGCGCCCGCCCGCTTGGTGGGGAGCGGGTTCGGCGCCGGGTGCCGGCGTGGGCCGCTCGGAGAGGGCGGTCACTCAGCGCCCTCCGTGTCCTCTACGGCCCGCAGTTCTTCGGCCATGGCGGTGATCACCTGCGGGGTGCGGGGGCCGAAGTTGAGCAGGACCCCGTCTTCGAAGTCGATGACGGCGCGGTCGCGTCCGGCCGGGGTCTGGGCGACCCCGGGGATGTCGGCCAGGCCGTCGATACCGCCGACCGACTCCAGGCCGCCGGTCATGACGAGCAGGACGTCCGGCTGGGCTTCGATGAGCGCCTCGGTGGTGATGGGTGTGAAGGGGGTGGTCAGCCCCATCTCGACGCCGGCGTCGCGGGCCCCGATCTCTTCGAGCATGGCGTCGGCGCCGGAGCCGGGGCCGCCGAGGAGGTACACCCCGGCGGTGCCGCGCAGGTAGAGGAAGGCGACGAGGGTGTCTCCGGCGGTCCCGGTCGAGTCCTCGCGGACCTCGGCCATCTGCTCCTGTGTGCGTTCGGTGAGCTGCTCGCCGGCCGCGGGAACACCGAGGGCCTCCGCGACGCGTTCGAAGCGCGGATACATCTCGTCGATGGACCAGGCCTCTTCAACGATGACGAGGGGGATGCCGCTGCCCTGGATCTGTTCGATGGCCTCCGTGGGGCCGGTCTGGGTGTCGGCGAGGATCACCGTCGGGTCGAGGGCGAGGGCGCTCTCCGCGGAGATCTCGTGTCCCTCACTGATGACGGGCAGGTCTTCCGCCTCGTCGAAGGTGGCCGCCACGTCGCGACCGACGACCTGGTCGCCGAGGCCGAGGGTGAAGACGATCTCGGCGAGGCTTCCGGTGAGCGGGAGGATGCGGCTCGTGTCGACGACCTCGACGTCCTCGTACTCCAAGGGGTCGTCACTGGTGCGGTAGGGGTCGGAGACGACCGACGGGACCGAGACCGGGAGCTCGGGGTCCGGGGTTTCGGACAGGACCTGGAGGCGGTTCTCGGAGAATTCGGGAATGCCGTCGGTGCCGGCTGACTCGTCCACGGGGGTGACGGCGCCGGTGCAGGCGGTCAGGGTGAGGACGCAGGCGGCACCGAGCAGGGCGGCGGTGCGGCCGAGAGGGTGTCCCGACCGGCCTGGTTTCGACTGGCCGGGCCTCGGATGGCCGGGGCGGGCGCGGGGGCCGACGTGGGGCATGGCGGTCGCTTTCGGTTGATCCGTGTGCCGGGGTGTCGCCGGGGAGCGGGGGCGCGACACGGTATTTATACGACATGTTGTCATTATCTTGACAACCGTCGCGGTCCAGTGGTCAACTGTTCCGGCGCGGGATCAACTTAGGTAAGGCTCACTTCGCCAAGGTAAGCATAACCTAAATTATTTTCCCCACACCTCGCGGGTGCCGGACCTCCGGCCCGCACGAGCACGAAGGCCCCTGATGCACACAGCGGATTCCCTCCGTGGACCCCTCCCACCCCTGGCGGCCGTCGCCGCCGCCACGGTCCTCGTCGCCACCGCGCCCGCGGCTGCGTTCGCCGACGGGGAAACCACCCACCCTCGGACCACCACCGTGAACCGCACCGACGGGCTCGACCCCGAGGGCGACACCGTCACGGTCTCCGGGATCGGACACGCCCCGGGCACCCGGATCGAGATCACCACCCGGGCCCTCCCCCACGCGACGGCCGGCACCGAGGACGCCGACGAGGCAGCGGTGCTGGACGACGACAACGCGGTCTCCACGGACGTGGACGCGACCGGCCGCTTCACCGTCGAGCTCGACACGGGCGCGGATTTCGCCGCCGACGCCGGCCTGGATCCGGCGGAGGACCCCTTCGAGATCGTCCTGCTCGATAGCGAGGGCGCCGAAGAACCCGCCGACGAACCCACCCGGTCTCCTTGGCCCGCCGAGGACGAGGACGGCGGCGAGGGCGGGGACTCGGAGGGCCACGATGACGGCCCTGCGTCCTCCGAAGGCTCCGAGGACCCGGGGAGCCCGGATGAGAGCGGTTCCGACCGCTCCGATGCCGCGGTCGCCTCCTCCCCCGGCCCGGGCATGAGCGCCCCCGTCACCGCACCCGCGGCGCACCGCACCGCACCCGTCGTCGGTGCGGTCCCGGTGAGCTTCGCCGCTCCGGCCGCGGACACCCCTCAGAGCCTCCCCCAGCCCCAGGCACAGCCCCAAGCGCAGACGCCGCAGACAACGCCCCGGACCACGGGGGAGCAGGAACTCAGCGTCTCCAAGACCGGCGGGATCGACCCCGACGGCGAGACCCTCACCGTCACCGGTACCGGCTACGACACCGCGAAGGGCATCTACGTCGCCCTGTGCGACACCGCCAGCGCGAGCTCCTCTCAAGCCCCCGGTCCGTGCATCGGCGGCGTGGACATGGAAGGCGAGGGCGGTGCCTCAGTCTGGGTCTCCAGCAACCCGCCGCCCTACGGCGAAGGCCTCACCACTCCGTACACGGGCAGCGGCACCAACGGCGGTTTCACCGTCGAACTGAGCGTCCAGGCCGCGGACGACAGCACCGACTGCCTCTCCGACACCACCGAATGCGCGGTGGTCAGCCGGAACGACCACACCCGCTTCAGCGACCGGGGCCAGGACGTCTTCGTCCCGGTCACCTTCGCCGGGCAGGCCGGGGATCAGGACGACCAGGGTGACTCAGACGGCTCGGACAGCTCGGGCGACCCGGACGGCTCCGGTAGCGGATCTGGCAGCGAGACCGGCTCCGGCGACGGCTCCTCCGGCGGGAGCGGCGCGGACGGTTCCGGCGGCGCGGGAGGGGGCGGCGGCAACGGCCCCCTCGCCACGACCGGCACGGCCCTGACCGGACTGGTCCTAGCCGCCCTCGTGGCCGCCCTGACCGGCCTCACAGCACTCTTGGCCACCCGCCGCCGAACCACCTCCGACGCCCATCCGGCCTGAACTCCGCGTCCGCTCCCCTTCCCCGACTCAGGCCCGCTCCCTGGACCAGGCCCTCTCCCTGGGCGACCCCACACCCATCCCCCGACATGATTGGAACCACCAGTCCCATGAGCACCATCGCAACCCGTGCGGGCGGGATCCCGGGCAGAGCCCGCCGATCCCTGCGCGCCTTCACCGCCTACGCGGGTGCGGCCGCCCTCGGCGCCTCACTCACCGTGTCCGCCGCACCGGCCCACGCCGACGAGGCGCCCGTCTCCGTCTCCGGCGGCTCGGCCACCTGGGGGATCAAGGAGTCCTTCCGCAACTACGCCTCCGGTCCGATCGCCGGCGGCGGGTACGAAGCGACCGACGGCGCCTCGGCCACCGAGGACGGCACTCTCGACTTCCCGACCGCCGGAGGATCGGTCTCCAAGGAGGACGCCTCCGGGGAGGTGAGCTTCTCCGGCGGTGTGGTCTTCACCGGGCACGACTACGGCGAGGGCCCGGCCCTGGAGGTCCGGGTCGAGGACCCGCGCGTGGCATTCGACGGCGACGGGTCGGCCACGGTCCACGCCGACGTCACCAGCCGCGAGTTCGGCGGCGCCGACCCCGACCTGCCACCCGGCGAACTCATCGAGTACGGCGAGGTCGCGGTGGCTGAGCTGACCGGTGCCGAGGTGTCGGTCGACGGCGACGAGCTCTCCTTCACCTCCGAGGCGGGCACCCTCCACGCCGACGCGGTGGAGCCCTTCGCGAGCTTCTACACGGAGGGCGACCCCATGGACCCGGTCAGCTTCACCACGGAGACCGAAGAGGTCACCGACCCCGAGGAGCCCGCGCCGCACGACCCGGAAGTCACCGTCACCCCCAGCAGCGGCCTGGACCCCGAAGGCGACACCGTCACCGTCGACGGCACCGGTTTCCGTCCCGGCGCAGGCGTGTACGTGGCCTTCACCGGCATCGCCCAGTCGGAGGGCTCCCACCCCGAGGACTGGTACGGCAGCGGCGAGTGGCTGAGCGGCGGCTCGGCGCCCGACGAAGACGGTGCGTTCAGCACCGAACTCGAGGTGGTGGGTGCCTTCGAGGACGGCGCCGGCTACGACTGCGTCGAGTCCGAGTGCTACGTCGCGGTGTTCAACGACCACCGGGACCTCGACAACCGCGACCAGGACGTGTGGACCCCCGTCTCCTTCGCCACGGAAGACGATGACGAAGACGAGAACGGGGACGGCAACGGGGACGGCCCCGGCAACGGCGGAGAGGAGACCCCCGAGGGCGACCTGACCGTGCACAACGGCCGCGCCGACTGGGGTGTCAAGGAGTCCTTCCGGACCTACATCGAGGGCAGCATCGCCCAGGGCGAGATCAGCACGAGCGACGGCGCCAGCCCGAACGACGACGGCACCTTCGCCTTCACCGGCGCCAGCGGCAGCGTGAACCTGGAGGAAGCCGCCGCCGAACTGGACTTCGGGGGCACCGTGCTCTTCGAGGGCCACGTCTACGGCGACGCGGACCCGCTCCTGTACATGACGGTCACCGACCCGCGTGTCGAGATCGAAGGCGCCGGGGGCACCCTGCACGCCGACGTGGTCAGCAAGTCCCTCACCGAAGAAGAGCTCGTCAGCTACGACGACGTCGCCCTCGCCGACCTGGACCTGTCCGGCGTGGAGTACGAGCTGGACGGGGGCGTCCTGAGCTGGGACCCGATCCCGGCCACCCTGACCGCCGACGGCGTGCCCGCCTTCGCGGACTTCTACGGCGCCGGTGAGGAGATCGACCCGATCACCCTCACCGTGAGCGTGGACGAGGACGTCCAGGTACCCGGCGGCGGCTCCGGTGGCCCCGGTGACGGCCACGAAGACGGAGACGGCGACGGCGACGGAGACGGCAAGCCCGGCCCCGGTGACGGGGACGGCAAGCCAGGCCTGCCCAACACCGGCACGGCCCTGACCGGACTGGTCGCCGCGGCCGCAGCCGCCGTGGTCGCGGGCGGAACCGCCCTGGCCGCCGCCCGCAAGCGCCGAGGCGCAGCGCATGGCGCAGAGGACCCGGCCGAGGCTTAGGCCCGCCTCGCAGGGCCCGGACAGCACGAAGGCCTTGGCTCACCCACGAGGGTGCGTCAAGGCCTTCCGTGCACGGCCAAAGGGACCGTCACTTAGTCATTTCCTCGTAGGTCCGCTTGCAGTCGGGGCACACGGGGAACTTCTTGGGGTCCCGGTTGGGGACCCAGACCTTGCCGCAGAGTGCGATAACCGGGTCTCCGGTCACCGCGCTCTGGGTGATCTTCTCCTTCTGCACGTAGTGGGCGAACCGTTCCCGGTCACCGTCGTCGTGCGAGATGTCCGGCTTGGTCTCACTGTCCGGCAGAACCTTGTTCAGGACATCCATCGACATCGTCCTCACACCTTTCAACGTCCGTGTACCACGGTATAGGGTGCCGCGGCCCACCCCACCTCGTGTGGGCCGCTCAGTTCATGGTGGGATCGTCAGGATAGGTCGACAACAGGGCCAGATCACCGCCCTGACGGCGCAGTACCCGTGACCAGAGCCCCTCGGGGTCACCGCCGAAGAGGTCGTCGGCGAAGGCGTCGACCACGTACCAGGCGCCCTCCTCGATCTCCCCCGTCAACTGCCCGGAACTCCACCCGGCGTAACCCGCGAACACGCGCAGGGCCGCCAGGGAGGAGCCGAGGACCTCGGTGGGCGCGTCCAAGTCCACCACGCCGACCTTCGCCAGCCCGAGGCCGGGATCGGCCCCCTCCAGCGGAGCCCAGCCGAGCGGCTCCTCATCGGTGGCGGCGGTGCCGAGCGCGATCCCGGAGTCGGTACCCACGGGACCACCCGAGAACATCACCGCTGGCGCGCTGGCGTAGTCGCCCCAGTCCGTCACCACGTCGTCCACCGGCAACTCCAGCGGACGGTTGAGGATCACCCCCAAGGTGCCGTCGGCGGCGTCGTCCACGACGAAGACCACCGAACGGCGGAAGGAGTCCTCCTGAAGAATGGGGGCGGCCACCAGCAGGCGCCCGGTCAGAGTCGACTGGTCCATGGTCCACCTTTACCCGCAAATTCGACCTGGTGGACGCCCCGCGCCGAATCGGCTAACCGGCCTGGCCGCGCTGAGCCACATCGCGCACCGCGGTGGCCACGTGGGCCGACAGCTCCGGGTGGAAGACGCTCGGGATGATGTAGTTCGGCCCCAGCTCGTCCTCGGTGACCACGTCAGCGAGGGCTTCGGCCGCGGCGACCATCATGTCCGAGGTGACATCGTGGCTCTGGGCGTCCAGCAGACCGCGGAAGAAACCCGGGAAGACCAGGACGTTGTTGATCTGGTTCGGGTAGTCGCTGCGCCCGGTGGCCACGACGCCCGCGTGCAAGTGCGCGATGTCGGGGTCGACCTCGGGGTCGGGGTTGGCCAGCGCGAAGATGATGGAGTCCTCGTTCATCTCGGCGATGTCCTCACCGCCGAGCAGGTCCGGCGCGGAGACGCCGATGAAGACGTCGGCACCGGCCACGGAACCCTTGAGGTCACCGCTGTAACCCGCGGGGTTGGTGTTCTCCGCGATCCAGCGCAGATTGTCGTCCAGGTCGTCCCGGCCCGCGTGCACGGCCCCGTGGACGTCGCTGACGATGATGTCCTGCGCACCGGCGTGCATGAGCAGCTTGAGGATGGCTGTGCCGGCCGCGCCCGCACCGGACATGATGATGCGGGACTCGGAGAGCTTCTTGTTGACCACGCGCAGGGCGTTGCGCAGGGCGGCGAGCACGACGATCGCGGTGCCGTGCTGGTCGTCGTGGAAGACGGGGACGTCCAGGAGCTCGCGCAGGCGGGCCTCGACCTCGAAGCAGCGCGGGGCGGAGATGTCCTCCAGGTTGATGCCGCCGAAGCCGGGGGCGAGGAGCTGGACGGTGCGGACGATCTCGTCCACGTCCTGGGTGTCCAAGGCGATGGGCCACGCGTCGATGTCGGCGAAGCGTTTGAACAGTGCCGCTTTACCCTCCATGACGGGCATGGCCGCCTCGGGGCCGATGTTGCCCAGGCCCAGGACGGCGGAGCCGTCGGTGACCACGGCGACGCTGTTGCGCTTGATGGTCAGGCGTCGGGCGTCGTCCTTGTTCGCGGCGATGGCCTGGGAGACACGCGCCACACCCGGGGTGTAGGCCATGGAGAGCTCGTCACGGTTGCGCAGCGGCACCTTGGACTTCATCTCGATCTTGCCGCCGAGGTGCATGAGGAAGGTGCGGTCACTGACCTTGTGCACCACAACGCCGTCGACCGCCCCGAGGGCGTCGACGATCGCCTGGGCGTGGTCGGTGTCGCGGGCGGCGCAGGTGACGTCGATACGGATGCGTTCGTGCCCAGCGGCCGCCACGTCCAAGGCGGTGATCATACCGCCGACCTGCTCCACCGCGTTGGTGAGGCTGCCGACCGCGCTGCCTCCGGCGTCCAGTTCGAGACGGACGGTGATGGAGTACGAAACGCTGGGAAGGGTGGCCACGTATTGCTCCTTGGCTTTGCTGATGTCATGCGTCCGCGGGGCACACCGGCGGCCCCTCCCGTGGACATACGGACCGACGCCGGGGACCTCCACCGGGGTCGGACGAACGGCCCTGCACTCCGTGGCCTGGCCCGGTGAAACCTCGTCGGCGCCTGCGCGCCGACCGGGCTCCGGGCCCGTGGCGGTTGCGCGTCCCGCCGTTGGACACCCGATCATCGGTTGTCCTTCGAACAGGTCTCAGTTGGTGGCCGGGGGCTGACCGAGAACCCACAACCGAGTCGCCTCACCTTACCCGAGTCAAGCGGGTAACGTCAGCACAAGGTGACAATTAACGCTTTCGGAAAAAATCGCATTAATTCATGGTGTATTGGCGGCCTTCTCAGCCCGGCCGTGCCGCCCCCGCTTCCCGGTCGGCGGCGGCGCGCGCCACCACGTCTGCGCAGGCGTCGGTGGAAAGAACCGTGGAGTCGATCACCAACTGGTACTGGTCGGGGTCGGCTGGGTCGACCCGGTAGAAGCGGCGCACGTAGGCGGCCCGGGCCCGGTCGTTCTCGTCCAACAGCCTGAGTGTGGGCGGACTGGCACCCCAGCCGTGTCCACCGCACTCGTCCCGGTCACCGGCGTCCCAGAGACGGCGCGCCCTCCTGAGCCGTGCCTCCCGGTCCCCGTCCAAGCGGACGTGGAGTGCGTTCGGGTGGTCGGCCAGGACCACGGCCGCGGCGCGCCCCAGGATCACGCCGCCGACCCGGGCGACCTCCCGGATCACGCCTTCGGTCCGCTCGACGAACTCGTGGTCGTAGAGGAGGCGGCCCGCGTCGTTGGTGGTGCCGATGAAGGCGGTGTCCACGCTGCCGAGCGTGACGGTGGGCAGCCGAGCCGCGCTGGAGAGCAGCCGTTCCAGGCCACCGGGTGCGCGGTCGTCGCGCTGGAGTGCCTCGTCCAGCGAGCAGCCGATCTCCGCGGCGACCGCGCTGGGTACCGCACGGTTGAGGAAGGGGACGTTGAGCCGGGCGGCAACGGCCGGACCGACCACGCTTCCGCCCGCCCCGAAGGTCGCCGAGATCGTGACGACGGGGCCGCCTTCGTGGGCGCCTGGTGCGTCGTTCGTGGCCATAGGGCACCTGCCGGGTCTGCCGCGCGGTCCGGTTTCCACGGACCGCTGTCGCCGGTCTCCTACCCGGTGCGCGAGGCCCTATCCCAGCGTTCTCCACTCTGGTAAATACGTGCTGTTTTGCCACGTCCTGCCGTGATTGGGTATCCGAAAAAAATGTGCCGGCGCCGGAGGAGACCTCCGACACCGGCACCGGGTGTCACCGCGGACCAGCGTTCCGTAGTCCTCGGTCAGTAATCCTCGACGGTGTTCAGAAGAACGTCTAGAACAGCGCCGAGGTGAGCTTGCGGCGGGCCGCCCCCACGCGGGGGTCGCCCGGGGGCAGCAGGTCGAAGAGGGAGACCAGGTGCTCCCGGACCCGGTCCCGGTCCTCGTCCCTGGTCTGCTTGACCGTCTCGATGAGGCGGTCGAAGGCCTCGTCGAACTTGCCCCCGTACATGTCGATGTCGGAGACGGTGATCTGCGCGTCGACGTCCGCGGGGTTGTCGGCGGCGGCTTGGCGCACAGCGGGGCCGTCCACGTCCTGGAGGCGGCCGATCAGCCGTACCTGGGCGAGCTTGGCCTTGAGCTCGGTGTTCTTGGAGTCGGCGCCGAGCGCCTTTTCGAACACGGCCGCGGCACCCTCGAAGTCACCGCGTTCCAGGGCGGCCTGGGCCTCGGCGGTCACCGGGTCGCCCTCGGGCTCGGCTTCGGCCTCCTCCTCGGGCATGTCCGCGGGGTCGCCCTCCACGGTGCCGGGATGGCCCTGGGGCAGCATGCCCTTCTGGGCGAGCGCCCCGAAGACCTGGGTCAGTCCGTCGCGCAGCTGCTCCTCGGTGGCGGGCCCCTGCATGAGGGGCATGACCTGCCCCTGGACCGCGATGATGATCATCGGGGTACCGGAGACCTGGAGCGCCTGCACCAGTTGCGGGCTGGCGTCGCTGTCGATCTTCCCGAGGAGCCAGTTGCCGCCCGAGCGCTTGGAGAGCTTGTCGAGTACCGCCTCGACCTGCTTGGACTGCTCGGACCAGCTCGCCAGGACGGCCAGCACGACCGGGGCGGCCATGGACCGTTCCAGTACCTGCTGGAAGTTGGCTTCGTCGACGTTGACGGCGTAGGGGTTGGTTCGACCGGCCGACTCATCGGCGCGCTGCTTGGCCTCACGCTCCAAGGCCGCCTTGCGCGCCCCGAGATCAACCGCACTGTTCGGTGAAAAGTCCGAAGGCTGCATGCTCTCTATCCTGCCGTATCCCGGAGCAGTACGGAGACTGACCCGGGACCGCAATGGGCACCCTCCCGCGAAGGGCAACCACAGGGGGTGCCCGTTCGAGCGCCGGAGAGCCTGGGTTGCAGCAAGCACAGCGCAAGAGGAGTCAAGCCGCTAGCCCTGGCAAAGACCGCGCCGTAGGCGTCCGTTGAGGGTTGGTGGTGGGCGACGGGCGGGCGGAGGCCCAAAACTAGAACTGCGGGGCCTCCGTGTAGGTGCCGAATTCCTCTCCCATGGTGGCGCAGATCTCGCCGAGGGTGGCTTCCGCGCGGGCCGCGTCCATGATGAGCGGGATCAGATTGCCGTCGCTGGCCCGGACGCCCTCCAGTAGTCGGGCCAAGGCCTTGTCGACGACCGCCTTGTCGCGCTGGGAGCGCCGTTCGGTGAGGGCGCGCTTCTGCTCGCGCTCGATCTCGTGGCTGATCTTGAGGACGTCCAGCTCGCCCGAAACGGTGTCCGTGTGGCAGTTGACGCCGACGATGCGCTTGTCGCCCTTCTCCAGGGCCTGCTGGTACTGGAAGGCGGACTCGGCGATCTCGGAGCTGAAGTAGCCGTTGTCGATCCCGGCGAGGATGCCGGAGGTCATCGGGCCGATGGTGTGCTCGGCGTCCTCTCCCCCGCCCATGCGCATGATGTGCGCGAAGATCCGTTCGGCTTCGGCCTCGATCTCGTCGGTGAGTGCCTCCACGTACCAGGAGCCGCCGAGCGGGTCGGCGACGTTGACCACGCCGGTCTCCTCCATGAGGACCTGCTGTGTGCGGAGCGCGATCTCGGCGGACTGCTCCGTGGGCAGGGCGAGGGTCTCGTCGAGGGCGTTGGTGTGCAGCGAGTTGGTGCCGCCGAGCACGGCGGACAGGGCCTCGACCGCGGTGCGGACCACGTTGTTGTAGGGCTGCTGGGCGGTGAGGGACACCCCCGCGGTCTGGGTGTGGAACCGCAGCCATTGCGCCTTCTCGGTCTTCGCGCCGTAGGTGTCGCGGATCCAGCGGGCCCAGATGCGGCGCGCGGCGCGGAACTTGGCGATCTCCTCGAAGAAGTCGATGTGGGCGTCGAAGAAGAAGGACAGCCCGGGGGCGAAGCGATCGATGTCCAGGCCTCTGGACAGGCCGAGTTCCACGTAGCCGAACCCGTCGGCCAGGGTGTAGGCCAGCTCCTGCGCGGCCGTGGCTCCGGCCTCGCGGATGTGGTAGCCGGATACCGACAGCGGTTTGAAGGCGGGGATGTGCTCCGCGCAGTACTCCATCAGGTCACCGATGAGGCGCAGGTGGGGTTCGGGCGGGTACAGCCACTCCTTCTGGGCGATGTACTCCTTGAAGATGTCGGTCTGGAGCGTGCCGTTGAGGCCCCCGATGTCGACGCCTTGGCGTTCCGCGGCCACCAGGTACATGCAGAAGGCCGGGATGGCGGGCCCGCTGATGGTCATGGACGTGGTGGTCTGGCCGAGGGGGATGCCGTCGAAGAGCAGGTCCATGTCGGCGACCGAGTCGATCGCCACCCCGCAGTGGCCGACCTCGCCGAGTGCGTGCGCCGAGTCGGAGTCGTAGCCCATGAGGGTGGGCATGTCGAAGGCCACCGAGAGCCCGCCCCCGCCCTGGGCGAGGATCATCTTGTAGCGCTCGTTGGTCTGCCGGGCGTTGCCGAACCCGGCGAACTGGCGGATGGTCCAGGCGCGGCCGCGGTAGCCGGTGGGGTAGAGCCCTCGGGTGTAGGGGTACTCGCCGGGCCAGCCGATCCGTTCGAAGTCGGGGACCTCGGCACCGGGACGGGGCCCGTAGACGGGTTCGAGGGGCCGTCCGGACAGTGAGGTGAAATCGGCGTCGCGCTTGCGTGCGGAGTCGTAGCGGCGCTGCCAGCGGTCGCGCCCTGCCTCGATGTCGCGTACCCGGCTGGTGGGATCGCCTGTGGAGTTCGCCATACCAAAATAGTAGGACGTCCAACTATATATGTACAGGCCGGGAACTCCTGGCGGCCGCGCACCCGGAGCGTGCCTGGTCAGCGCGGGTGCCTCTGCCGCCCGCGCCTCGGGTCAGCGCCCTTCGGCCACCTCGGCGGCCTCGGAAGCCCGCGCGGGGAAGTCACCGAAGTCCACCCTGAGCCGGGTGAACATCTCGTGCATGCGCCAGCGCTCCTCTTCGGAGTAGCAGCCCAAGCCGAAGTCCATACCGAGGAGTGCCTGGCTGGCCTCCTCGGTGACCTCGCGCCCGGCTTCGGTGATCTCCGCCAGGACACCCCTGCCGTCACTCGGGTTGGGGCGGCGGAGCACCAGGCCCTGCCCCTCCAACCGGTCGATGGTGTTGGTGACGCTCGTGGGGTGCACCATGAGGCGCTCACCGATCTTGCCCAGCGGCAGCGCCCCGGAGGCACTGAAGGTGAGCAGGACCAGCGCCTCGTATCGGGCGAAGGTCAGGCCGAACGGCTTGAGGGCGCCGTCGAGCTCGCCGATGAGGATCTGCTGTGCGCGCATGAGAGAGGTGACCGCCGCCATGGCGGGCGAGGCACCCCATCTCTGACTCCAGTTGTCGTGTGCGCTCTCGATTGGGTCGAACGAAAGGTTCAATGGGTTTCCCACGCCGTCACTCTAGGGTGTCGGCGCTGGCACCCCATCCCACTTCCCGGCGCCCGCAACCCGCGTGGATGCGAAGGCCAGCGGACGCCAGTGGCCGCTTGGGGCCAGCCGGCCCCGGAACCTACTGGTCCGGCCCCCAACGCCACCCATGCGCCGAGGGGACAGCGCCTCGCGCCGCGGCGGCGCAGGGGGAGGCCGCCCGCCCCAGAAATTTCGGTACGGGCATTGACGCCCTCCGGAATTATTAGTTAAGTTTCCTAATAATTTCCTCCCAGGGGCTCCGGCCCCGGGCTCCCTGACCGACCCCCATCAGGAGACCTCCCGACGTGAGCTCACGACGACTGAGAAACCGACTCGCGGTGGTGGCCGCCGCAGTGCTGGTGACACCGCTCGCACTGTTCGTGTCCCCCGTGACCGCTGAGGAGGCCGACGCCTCCGATATCACGGTGACCTACGTGGAATCCGCCCGCTGGGACACCGGCTACACGGGCGAGTTCACCGTCCACAACGCCTCCGGGACGGACCTCACCGACTGGGACATCGAGTTCGAGCTCCCCGAGGGCAGCAAGATCCACGAGCTGTGGAACGCCGCCCTCGAAGGAACGGCGGAGGACGGCTACACCGTGACCCCGCCGCACTGGGGCGCCGTGGTGCCCGCCGGCGGAACCTACGAGTTCGGCTACAACGGCATCCACACCGACGGCAACAGCCACCTGGTCGACTGCACCGTCAACGGCTCGCCCTGCGCCGGTGAGCCGGGCGAAGGACCCCAGCACGACAGCCTCAACGTCGCCTACTTCACCCAGTGGGGTGTCGAGGAGCGCGACTACCATGTCCGAGACCTCATCGAATCGGGCGCCGCGGAGCAGCTCACCCACATCAACTACGCGTTCGGCAACGTCGGTGCCGACGGCGAGTGCTTCATGACCAACGAGCCCGAAGAGGGCGACGCCGAGGCGGACTACGGCCGGGCCACCCCCGCCGAGGAAAGTGTCGACGGTGCCGCCGACGGGCCGGACCAGCCCCTGCGCGGCAACTTCAACCAGCTCCGCAAACTCAAGGAGCTGTACCCGCACCTGGACATCAGCGTCTCACTGGGCGGCTGGAACTGGTCGAAGCACTTCTCGGACGCCGTACTCACGCCCGAGTCGCGCGAGAACCTGGTCAGCTCCTGCGTCGACCTGTACCTCAAGGGCGACCTGCCCGAGATCGACGGCGCGGGCGGCGAGGGTGTCGGCTACGGCATCTTCGACGGCATCGACCTCGACTGGGAGTGGCCCGGCTCCGAGGGCAACCCGCACAACGTCGTCCGCCCCGAAGACCGGGAGAACTTCACCGCCCTCGTCCAGGAGTTCCGCGACCAGCTCGACGAGCTCGGCGAGGAGACCGGCCGCCACTTCGAGCTCAGCTCGTTCATGCCCGCGGGCGCCTGGCGCGTCGACGCAGGCTACGAGCTGGACGAGATCATGCCCAACTTCGACTTCATCACGGTCCAGGGCTACGACTACAACGGTTCCTGGGACGAGTCCACCAACCACCAGTCCAACCTGGTCGCGGACCCGGACAGCCCCGGCTACCCGGACGAGGTGATCACCACCGAGGGCAACGTCGAGGCCTACCTGGAGCGCGGCGTCGACCCCGAGAAGATCGTTCTGGGCGTCCCGTTCTACAGCCAGGGCTGGACGGGAGTGGAACCCGGCCCCGAGGGTGACGGCCTCTTCCAGCCCGCCGAAGGCCCGGCACCGGGAAGCTTCGAGGACGGCACCGAGGACTGGAAGGTGCTGAAGGAGCTGTCCGGCTTCGACCTGTACCGAGACGACGACCTCGGTACGGCCTGGCTCTACGACGGCGAGACCTTCTGGACCTACGACGACGAGGTCTCCATGACCCAGAAGACCGACTGGGCCAACGAGAACGGCCTCGGCGGCGTCATGATCTGGTCCATCGACGGCGACGACTCCGAAGGCAGTCTGCTGACCGCCATCGACGCGGCGCTCGGACGATAGGACCACAGACCCCCGGGCCGCCTACGGGCGCTCGGGAACGGGCGGCGTCGGTGCTCTGATCCGGGGAGCACCGCCGCCAAGGCCGGGGCGGACCGACGTGCGACGGTCCGCCCCGGCTCCCATTTCGCAGCCGAACCCCCGATGATCTTGCCCCTGTCTCCACCCTCGGCGGCCGAGGGTTGAGCCAGGGGCAAGATCATTCCGGTTGGGGGGTAGCGTCCGCGCCGAGTTCCTTCAGCAGCAGGTCCGCGGCGGCGTAGGGGTCCCGCTCCCCCGCCGCGACCTCGCGGGCCAGGCCGTCCAGTCCGCTGTCGGACCCCACCCCGCCCATACGGGCGCGAAGCAGGTCCACCACGATCGCCTGCACCTCGTCCCGGGCCCGATCACGGCGCCGCGACGCCAGCTCGCCGGACCCCTCCATGTGGGCGAAGTGCTCCTCGACCCGCCCCCAGAGCTCGTCGGTCCCCTCGTCCTTGGCCGCCACCATCATCGTGATCGGCGGCTTCCACTCCTCGTCGGCGCGGTCCTTCATCGCGATCATCTGACGCAGCTCGCGCAGGGTCACCTTGGCGCCGTCCCGGTCCGCCTTGTTCACCGCGAACACGTCGGCGACCTCCAGCACGCCAGCCTTGGCCGCCTGCACCGAATCACCCATGCCGGGCGCGCACAGCACGACGGTCGTGTCGGCCTGCCCCGCGATCTCCACCTCGGCCTGGCCCACCCCGACCGTCTCCACGAGGATCACGTCGAACCCCGCGGCGTCCAGCACCCGCAGCGCGTGCGGGGTCGCCCAGGACAGACCGCCCAGGTGCCCCCGGTTGGCCATCGACCGGATGAACACGCCCGTGTCAGTGGCGTGCTCCTGCATACGGACCCGGTCACCGAGCAGGGCGCCGCCGGTGAAGGGCGACGAGGGGTCCACCGCCAGGACCGCGACCGAAAGCCCACGCGCGCGCACCGCGCGCACCACCGCGTTCGTGGTGGTGGACTTGCCCACCCCCGGGGAACCGGTGAACCCGACCACGCGGGCCCTTCCGGTGTGGGGGGCCAGTCCCGCCATGATCTCGCGTAGTTCGTCGGCACCGTTCTCGACCAGGGTGATCGCGCGGGCCAGCGCCCTGCGGTCACCCCCGCGAACCCGTTCGACCAGCTGGGCGGCGTTCATGGGACTCCTCGATTGTGACGAGCAGAAGGATGAGGGCGGGAACTTGTGGTTCCCGCCCGTACGCTCTCACCTCACCCTGATCCGCATACGGACCGGGGCGGTGCCCGCGTCCGCTACTCGGCGGCGGGGACCGTGAACAGCAGGGCGTCGCCCTGGCCGCCGCCACCGCACAGGGCGGCCGCACCGAGGCCGCCGCCGCGGCGGCGCAGCTCATGGACCAGGTGCAGGGCGATGCGGGCGCCGGAGGCCCCGATCGGGTGACCGATCGCGATGGCGCCACCGTTGACGTTGACGATCTCCTCGGAGACCCCCAGGTCCTTGGTGGACTGGATACCGACCGCGGCGAAGGCCTCGTTGATCTCCACGAGCTCCAGGTCCTCGACGCTCTTGCCCGCCTTGTCCAGGGCGTGCTTGATCGCGTTGGAGGGCTGGGAGTGCAGCGAGTTGTCCGGGCCGGCCACGTTGCCGTGGGCGCCGATCTCAGCGAGGACCGGGGCACCGAGTTCCTCGGCCTTGGCGCGGCTCATCACGACCACCGCTGCGGCGCCGTCGGAGATCTGCGAAGAGGATCCGGCGGTGATGGTGCCGTCGCGGTCGAACGCCGGGCGCAGCTTGCCCAGGCTCTCCGCGGTGGTGCCCGGACGGACGCCCTCGTCGGCGTCGAAGACGACCGGGTCGCCCTTGCGCTGGGGGACCTCGACCGGGACGATCTCCTCGTCGAAGCGCCCCTCGGCGGCAGCGGCGGCGGCCCGCTGGTGGGAGCGGGCGGCGAAGGCGTCCTGTTCGGGGCGCTCGATGCCGGTCTTGGCGTTGTGGCGCTCGGTGGAGGCGCCCATCGAGTCGCCCTCGAAGGCGTCGGTGAGGCCGTCGTGCGCGGTGGCGTCCAGCACCTCGACGGAGCCGTACTTGTAGCCCTTGCGCGCGTTCGGCATCAGGTGCGGGGCGTTGGTCATGGACTCCATGCCGCCGGCGACCACGATGTCGAACTCTCCGGCGCGGATGAGCTGGTCGGCCAGGGCGATGGCATCGAGGCCCGACAGGCAGACCTTGTTGATGGTCACGGACGGGACGTCCATGGGGATACCGCCCTTGACCGCGGCCTGGCGCGACGGGATCTGCCCTGCACCGGCCTGCAGAACCTGTCCCATGACCACGTATCCGACCTGGTCACCGCTGACCCCGGCGCGCTCCAGCGCCGCCTTGATCGCGAAGCCGCCCAGATCTGCGGCGGAGAACCCGGCGAGGGAGCCGAGGAGTCGGCCGGTGGGGGTCCGAGCCCCACCGACGATGACGGAACCGGGCATCTTAACTGGCCTCCAAGTGATGGGTGACGCACCTGGTCTGCAACGATACCCACACAGATCACACCGACGTCCGAGAGGTTCGCCCAGTGAGTGACGCACCCAGCCCCACCGGCCCGTTCTCCGGTCTGACCCGCTTGGACCACGTCGGGATCGCGTGCCGCGACCTCGACGCGTCCATCGAGTTCTACCGGACCACGTACGGCTTCGAGGTGGAGCACGAGGAGGTGAACGAGGAGCAGGGGGTCCGCGAGGCCATGCTCCGAATCAACGGCACCGACGATGGCGGCGCCACTTATCTGCAACTCCTCGAACCGACCCGTGCGGACTCTCCCGTGGCCAAGTTCCTTGACCGGAACGGAGAGGGCGTGCACCACATCGCCTTCGGGACGGCGGACGTCGCGGCGAGCGCCGCGGGGGTGGGCGCGGAAGGCGTTAGGGTTCTGGGTGACGGGCCCCGGACCGGAACGGCCGGATCCCAGATCGTTTTCCTGCACCCGAAGGACTGTGGCGGCGTTCTCACCGAGTTGGTACAAAGCAGCCACTAAGGACACGCCGAGAGCATGATCAGGCCGGAAAACGTCACGGGGACGTTCCGGACACATCACAGCTTGAGTTCCTCAGGCGTGGATGACCTCCGACCCCACCGGAAGTTACCCGAAACCCCCTTCCCAGAGGTTCCACGCTTGATAAAGTCTGCTAGTTGCCGGATGTGCTTTTTCTTCCGGCGTTGGTCCATGTCTTGCAGTCCGGTACGTGAGCCGGGTCGGCCGTTCCCGCTGCGGCACCGCACCGGGTCGGCCGTCGGAGGCGGTCAGGGTCACCAGAACCCGTCACACCGGTCCGCCTGCACCTTTGGCTCGCTCACCCCGGAAAACAACCCGTCCACCGGGGGTACAGCAGCCGCCCTCCTGCCACCCCCGGCAGTTTTGCAAGTAGCCGTCTCGCACCCGTTCAGGATTCCGCCACATGTCGTCAAACAACATTGACACCCAGCTCAACAACATCTTCGACGAAGACAACACTCCGCCCGAATTCGACGTAGTGCTGCGTGGCTATGACCGCACCCAGGTGACGGACTACCTGGAGGGCCTGCGCAACGAGGTCAAGCAGTCCACCAAGGAGATCGACAAGGTCAAGTCGGAGCTGTCCGCGAAGAGCCAGCAGCTGCAGGAGCGCGAGCGCCCCTCCTACTCCGGTCTCGGTTCGCGGATCGAGGAGCTGCTGCGCCTCGCCGAGGAGCAGGCCAACGAGCTGGTCCAGAGCGCGCAGATCGACGCCAACGACATCCGGTCGGCCTCCAAGATCGAGGCTGCCGAGATGCGTGCTGCCGCCGAATCGGAAGCCACCGAGGTCCGTACGCTGGCCCAGCGCGAGGCCGACGAGCAGCGGCAGAGCGCCGAGACCGAGGCCGAGGAGATCAGCACCACCGCCCGCCGCGAGGCCGACGAGCTGGCGTCCACCACCGAGCGCGAGGTGCAGAAGAAGCGCTCCGCCGTCGACCACGAGATCGCCGAGAAGCGCGCCACCTTCGAGGGTGAGATCGGGAAACTGCGCACCACCACCGAGCGGGAGTGCGCCCAGGCCCGCGCCGCCGCCAAGCGCGAGCGCGACGAGACCATCCAGTCGGCCAAGAGCCAGGCCGAGGAGCTGCGCAAGAACGCCGAGCGGGCCTTCGCCGAGTCCGAGGCGCGCCGTACCGAGACCGAGGACCAGTTCGAGCTGCAGCTGGCCGACCGCCGTGCCGAGGCCGAGCGCCAGGACGCCGAGCGCCTGGCCGGTGCGCAGGCCGCCACGCAGAAGATGGTCAACGAGGCCGAGGAGCGTGCCGCCAGCGCCGAGCAGCGCGCCACCAACGCCAGCCAGCAGGCTGAGCAGACCCGCCGCGACGCCGAGAACCACGCCAAGCAGCTGGTCAGCAACGCCAAGAAGAACGCCGGTCAGATCGAGGCCGAGGCCAAGGCGAAGGCCGACCACCAGCTGAGCGACGCCAAGTCCGAGGCCAACCGGGTCATGACGGCCGCCAACAAGGAGGTCGACGAGCTCAACCGCCAGCGGGACAGCATCCAGTCGCACCTCCAGCAGCTGCGTCAGCTGCTCGGTGGCGGCGGTGCCGCGGCCGCCCCGGCCGCTGGTGCGCCCGCCGCGATCCCGGAGTCCGGTCAGGCCGCCGCCGCAGCACCCGCCGCTCCGGCCGCGCCCGCCGCCGAGGAGCCCAAGCAGCCGGCCGCCGCCGGTAAGGGCGCCGACGACGAGGACTGGTGGCAGGAGTAGCGGTCAGCCGCCGCTGAACGCGGCCGAACGCGGCTGAGCCGTCCTGAGCACGGCGAAGGGCCCGGTTCCCGAGTTATCTATCGGGCCGGGCCCTTCGCCGTGTTCGGTGAGCAATGAGCACAAGGTCACCGAGCACAAGTCGAGCTACACGGTGTCCTTCTCCCAGGGGCCGTCCCACTCGGTGGGCAGGGGGTGGGCCGCCGGATTGACCTGTTTGACGACCTCGTTGAGGACCCGGCGCACGTAGGGCTCACCCACCCACAGGTGCTTGGCGCCGTCGACGCCGATGATCTCGGCCTGGGTGAGCGGCGCGAAGCGTTCGCGGGCCTCGTCGGGCTGCAGGAAGTCGTCGTGCTCGGGGACGAGCGCCACCACGGGCTTGCCCGAGTCCGCCCACACCTTCATGTCGGCCTCGTCGGCCCGGTGCAGGGGCGGGGACAGCAGCAGCGCGCCCTGGACCTGGGGGTCGCAGCCCCATTTCAAGGCGAGTTCGGTCCCGAAGGACCAGCCCAGCAGCCAAGGTTGCGGGAGCTCCTCGAACTCGGTGAACTCGATGGCGGCGAACACGTCGTGCTTCTCGGTCTCGCCCTCGCCGAACTCTCCCTCGCTGGTGCCGTGGCGCGAGGTCGTCCCGCGCGTGTTGAAGCGCAGGACGGCGATGTTGGCGAGCGCGGGCAGCCGGAAGGAGGCCTTGCGCATGACGTGGCTGTCCATCATGCCCTCAGCGGTGGGCAGCGGGTGCAGGCACACGAGCGTGGCCGCGGGTTCGCCGCCCTCCGGGAGGGCCAGCTCGCCGATCAGTTCGAGGCCGTCACCGGTGTGCAGGGTGATGGGTCGGCGCACGGCGGGAAGCACCGTGGTGGCTCGGATCTCCATGGCTCCTCATAAGTTGTTGGGTGGCCCGGCAGCTCCGGGTCAGTATCTGGGGGCCCTGGGCGAGCGCTGAGTACGCCGGTCCCAGCAGGAGGAGTGCCAGTGCCGCCGGTCCCCGCCGTCGCCGTACGGGCGCCATGCCACGACGTGGGCCATACCGACCGGGATCTCCTGCGCGCAGCCGGGACACCGGTAGGACTTGGTAGCGGCCGCACCGGGGATCCGGCGCGTCACCCACTCCCCGTCCGGTCCGGTCTCTCGGCGCTGCCCGCCGGTGACGCGCAGCATGAGGGCGTCCTCGTCAGGGGGGCCACTGGGGGCGTTCCGACCCCGGGAGGTCTTACGGCGGGGGCTGTTACGGCGCGGACTCACCCTTCAAGGGTAGGAGAAAAACGACTGTGGCCGCCGTCACACCACGGGAGGGTGTGACGGCGGCCAGGTGACCGCGTCCGGGGTCACTTCGGGTCGGCTGCCGCTCGGCGGTGGGCCTTCAGTGGCTGCCGCAGGCGCAGCCGCCGCCCTGCGGGGCGGCCTCGTCTGCGTCGGGCAGCAGGTCCATGAGCAGCGGGGCGGGCACCGCGATGGTGGTGAGGCTGTACTCCGACATCGCCACCAGGGTGGTGATGACGGACTCGGCCCCGCGCTCGTCGAGGAGCTCGGTCGGGCCCTTCGGGTAGCCGCAGCCGAAGCGCATGGCGGTGTCGATGTCCTTGGCGGAGGCGTAGCCGTCGCCGATCATGCGCAGGGCGTCGTCGATCTGCGGCGCGATGAGCATCTCGCCCAGGTCGAGGGTCTCCTCGTCCCGCACCATCTCGGCGAAGCGGCCGGAGCGCTTGGGCTCCGCCGGGTCGTCCTTGCCCTTGTAGAAGCCCTGGCCGGACTTGCGGCCCAGGTGGCCGGCGGCGACCAGTCGGCGCAGCAGCGGCGCCGCGACGTAGCGCGGGTCGCGGAACTCGTCCCACAGGACGTCCATGACGGCCAGGCAGACGTCCAGGCCGACCATGTCCGCGAGGGTGAGCGGGCCCATGGGAAGGTCGGCGGCCTTCTTGACGGACTCGTCGATCTCCTCGCGGGTGGCGATGCGGCGCTCGTAGAGGCGGATCGCGTCGTTGATGTAGGGCACCAGCAGCGCGTTGGCCACGAAGCCGCTGCGGTCCCCGACCGTGATCGGGCTCTTGCCGATGCGCTTGGCGACCTCGGTGACGATGTTGACGGTCTCCTCGCCGGTGGAGACCGTGGTGATGACCTCGGCCAGCTTCATGACCGGGGCCGGGTTGAAGAAGTGCAGACCGACGACCTTCTCGGGGCGGCCGGTCAGCGCCGCGATCTCGGTGACCGACAGCGAGGAGGTGTTGGTCGCCAGGATCGTGCCGGGCGCGCAGATCCGGTCCAGGTCGCCGAACACGTCACGCTTGATGTCCATGCGCTCGGGGACGGCCTCGACGACGAAGTCCGCGTCCGCGAGGTCCTCGCGGGACGTGGAGAACGTGAGGCGGGCGTCGATCCCAGCGCGCTCCTCCTCGGTGAGTTTGCCCTTGCTGACCGCACGCGAGAGGGACTTGTCCACGTGACCACGGCCGCGGTCGAGGGCGGCCTGGTCGATCTCGACCCCGACGACGTTGAACCCGGCTCGGGCGAACACCTCAGCGATGCCCGCACCCATCGTGCCCAGTCCTACGACGCCGACCTTGTCAAATTCCTGCACCATGGGCCCCACCTTAGACGCCCTTCGGACCCTGGTCGTGCGCGGGGACCAGAACTTTACTACTGACCAGTAGGGCCGCGTCGTCCTGCTCCGCTCCCGGTAGGCCCTGTTCCGCGCCCGGTCGGTACCAGGGCGATGGCCAGCGCGGAGAACACCGCGCCCACCGCGAACACCGCGGGCAGGCCCGCGAGCGTGATCACCGCCGCCATCAGCACGGGGGTCAGCGTCGTGCTGACCCCTTGGAGCCAGTTCTGCACGGCCAGGGCCCGGCCGGCCCACGCGGTCCCGGCGATCTCCGCCACGGAGACGAAGGTCAGCCCGTTGTGCCACATCGTCATGACCAGGCAGGTCAGGAGCAGCGGTACCGCCGTCCACTCCCAGGCCTCCGGCAGGAAGGTGAGCAGGACCAGCGCGACGCCGGACACCACAGCGAGCCACCGCACCGGCCGCATCCGGTCTCCGGTCCGGTCCGACCGGGCGCCGAGTAGGAGCCGACCTGCGGCTCCGGGGATCTGGGCCGCCGCGACCACCGCACCGGCCGCGGGTGAACTCCACCCCTGTTCCTGAACCAGGTAGATCACGGCGTAGACCATCAGTGTGACTTGCGGGACGCCGAGGAGCATGCTCACCCCGTGCACCCGCCAGATGGCCCACCGCCGGTACGGGGAGCCGCTGAGGGCTGACGGCTGCGCTTCCGGGTTCCCCGCTGGGCCCCGGTCACCGGTGACCGCTCGCTTGGCTTCCCCCTTGGCCTCCGAGGCGGTACCCGAGGGTGGTGCGGTGGCCATCGCGAGCACGAGCGGAACGGCGAGGAGGGATAGGACCCCCGGGAGCGTCATCGCTCCCACGAACCCCCACGCGTCGGCGGCCCAGGGCAACGCCAGAGCTGAGACCCCCACGCCCAGCGGCAGCGCGGACTGCCGGACCCCCATGGCCAGTCCGCGCTCCCCGCGCGCGAACCAGATCAGGACCAGGCGCCCGCTCGCCGCGTTGACGGGGCCGCCGACCGCTCCCAGGAGCAACAGGACCACCGCCACGCTCCACAGCTCCGACACCGTCCAGAGCAGTCCCAGCGCGCCCGCCGTCAGGGTCAGGCTCAGCGCCATCGTGGAGCGCTCCCCCACGCGGTCGATCACCACACCCCACGCAAGGAGCGTCAGCAGCAGCCCGAACGAGGGCAGCCCCGCCAGCACCCCGGCCTGAGCCGTGGTGACACCGAAGGCCTCGCGCAACTGCGGTAGGACGATCGGCACCCCGAACATCGCCGAGACACTGGCCACCTGCGCCACCATGCTGACGGTCAGGATCATCCAACGATTACGCACGACCATCCCGACAGCCTAGAGAGACGCCCGCAGACGCGTTGCCCCGGCTCGGCCCGGGATCACCCCGAACCGACCTCAGCCGCACCCGGAAGGCGGTAACGTGACGTCCCGTGCGTCTCGTCATCGCGCGGTGCAGCGTCGACTACGTCGGCCGACTCACCGCCCACCTGCCCATGGCTCCCCGGCTGATCCTCATCAAGGCCGACGGGAGCGTGTCCATCCATGCCGACGACCGGGCGTTCAAGCCGTTGAACTGGATGAACCCGCCGTGCAAGGTCCGCGAGGAGACGGTAGAGGACGGCCCCGACGTGTGGACGGTCACCCACAGCAAGTCCGGGGAGAAGCTCGTGCTGACGTTGGAAGAGATCATGCACGACTCCTCCCACGAGCTGGGCAAGGACCCCGGGCTCCAGAAGGACGGCGTCGAGGCCCACCTCCAGGAGCTGCTCGCCGAGCACATCACCACCCTCGGCGATGGCTACTCGCTCATCCGCCGCGAGTACCCCACCGCCATCGGCCCCGTGGACATCCTGTGCCGCGACGGCGAGAGCAACACCGTGGCGGTCGAGCTCAAGCGCCGGGGCGACATCGACGGCGTCGAGCAGCTCACCCGCTACCTCGAACTCCTCAACAGGGACCCCGCACTGGCCCCGGTGACCGGTGTGTTCGCCGCCCAGGAGATCAAGCCGCAGGCCAAGGTCCTCGCCGAGGACCGCGGCATCAGCTGCGTCGTCCTGGACTACGACGAGCTGCGCGGTATCGAGCCCGACACCCTGCGCCTGTTCTGACCCGCACCCTGAGATCCGTGCCCTCCCGACCCTGAACCCGTGTCCTCCACTCGGAGGACACGGGTCCGTCTTCGAGGCGGATACCCCCGGAACCCGTGCCACGGGACGCTCGGGGTATGAGCACACCAGTCATCGAGGCCAGCGGCCTCCGGAAGCGGTACGGCGACACCCAAGCCGTCGCCGGGGTCGACCTCCGCATCGAACAGGGCGAGATCTTCTCGTTCCTCGGCCCCAACGGCGCCGGGAAGAGCACCACCGTCGAGATCCTGGAGGGCTTCCGCCACCGGGACGGCGGATCCGCCCGGGTCCTGGGCGAGGACCCCGGCAAGGCGGGCCGCGCCTGGCGCGCCCGCGTGGGCATCGTCTGGCAGAAGGAGACGATGGTCCCCAAGCTGCCGGTGCGCGACCTCGTCCGGCACTTCGCGGGCTACTACCCGCTCGCCCACGACCCCGACGAGATCATCGCGTTGGTCGGGCTGGAGCACAAGGCGAAGCAGCAGGCCGAGTCCCTCTCCGGCGGGCAGCGGCGCCGCCTGGACGTGGCCTTGGGCATCGTCGGCCAGCCCGAACTCCTCTTCCTTGACGAGCCGACCACGGGGTTCGACCCCAAGGCCCGGCGCGAGTTCTGGGCCCTCATCCGGGACCTCTCCGACCGGGGCACCACCATCGTCCTCACCACCCACTACCTGGAGGAGGCCGAGGAACTGGCCGACCGCGTGTGCGTGATCGCGCAAGGCCGGATCCGGGCCGTCGACACCCCCGCGGCGCTCGACGGACGCGCCTCCGCCCAGGCGACGGTCGGCTGGCTGGAGGACGGCCGGCGCCGCGAGGTCCGCACCGACGAACCCACCCGGGTGGTCTCGGAACTGACCGGGCGCTTCACCGGCGAGGTCCCCGAGCTGAGCGTGCACCGCCCCACCCTGGAGGAGACCTACCTCAGGATGATCGACGACGGGGCCGACGACCAGAACGACAAGCACGGCGACGACCGGAAGGAAGGCCGGGTATGAGCACCCCCACCGCCGCACCCGACAACACAGTGGCGGCTTCCCCGCGCGCCAACGTCCCCAACGGCTCCCGGGGGCGGCCCCCCGGGCCGGTCCGCGTCGGCCTCTCCAGGGGATGGATGGAGGTCCGCACCTTCGTCCGCGAGTGGGAGAGCGTGGTCTTCACCTTCTCCCTGCCCACGCTCATCCTGGTCCTGTTCGCCTCGATCTTCGACGACCTGATCGACGTGGGTATGCCCGCGGTCGACTACTACCTGCCCGGTCTGATCGCCATGGGCCTGATGTCGGTGAGTTTCCAGAACCTGGGCACGGTGATCGCCACCGATCGCGAGTACGGCGGTCTGCGCCGCCTGCGCGGCACGCCGATGCCCGCCAGCGCCTACTTCATCGGCAAGACGATCCTGGTGCTGTTCCTCGCCCTGGGCCAGGTAGCGGTACTGCTGAGTGTGGCCTACCTGTTCTTCGACGCCACCCTGCCCACCACCATGGAGGCGTGGGCCACCATCGCCTGGGTGCTCGTTCTCGGCACCATCGGCTGTTCCCTCCTCGGTATCGCGGTCAGCTCACTGGCCAGAACCGCCCAGGCGGCCTCGGCCGTGGTCGTCGTCCCGTTCCTCGTCCTCCAGTTCACCTCCGGTATCTTCGTGCCGATCAGCGTTCTGCCAGAGTGGGTCCTCAACGGTGCCTCGCTCTTCCCGCTCCTGTGGATGGCCCAGGGCATGCGCGCCGGGTTCTTCCCCGAGGAGATGGCCCAGTTCGAACCGTCCGGGGCCTGGGACCTGCACCTGGTCGCGCTGGCACTCGGCGCCTGGTGCGTGGTGGGCCTGGTACTGACCCTGCTGACGTTCCGCTGGAAGACACGCAAGGACGGGTAATGACCGAGTCGAAGCGGGCCCCGGACGCGAACACCACCGGCAGCAGCTCGGGGCCCGTCCCGCAGACCCCTCGCGCCCTCAGGGCGCTACCCACCGAACAGCACGCCTGGGATCTGGGATGGGGCTGGGAGGTCTACTTCGTCGCGGTGATGGTGCTGGTCTCCCTGATCGGTCTGCTGTCACCGGGCACCCCTTGGCTCAGCGCCGCGCTTCCCGGCGCCCTGTTGGCCCTGTACCTCATGGCCGGCCGCCGCCTGGTGAAGTCGGACGACTGGGAGCGCGGCAACCGGCTGCTGTTCGTCGCCCTGGTGGTGCTGATGCTGCTCCCGGCCATCACCCTCGACGGGAACGTCCAGTTCATCCTGGTCGCCGTCGCGCCGCTGCTGTTCATGGTCACCGGGCTGAGGTACGCCGTCGCCGCGATGGCGCTGATCCTCCTCGTCCCCGCACCGGTGCGCGGGCTCCTGGGGTGGCAGGACTGGACGGGTGTCGGTCTCAACCTGCTCATCCACTCCGTGATCCTGGCCTACGCCATGTGGTTCGGCACCTGGATGTACCGGATCGTTGAGCAGAGCTACGAGAGGTACGCACTCATCGAGGAACTGCAGCACACCCGGGAGGAAGCCGACCGCCTGTCCCAGGAGGCCGGTGCCGTGGCCGAGCGCGAACACCTGGCCCGGGAGATGCACGACACCCTCGCCCAAGGGTTCACCAGCATCATCACCCTCACCCAGGCAGTGGAGTCCGAACTGGACAGCGAACCCGAGACCGCCCGCCGCCACCTGGCGCTCATGCGCGAGACCGCGGCGGAGAACCTCGCGGAGACCCGCGCCATGGTCGCCGCCCGCCAACAGATCCGGGTGGCCGACGAAAGCCTGGACGCCTCGGTCCGGCGGATCGCCGAACGCCTCGGACAGGAGCTGGGCATCTCCGTGACGGCTGACGTCACCGGAACCCCCGAGGAACTCCCGAACCACCACCAGGTCTGCCTCCTGCGCACCGCCCAAGAGGCGCTGGCCAACCTCCGCAAGCACGCCGGCGCCGACGGCGCCCGGGTCACCCTGGCCTACACCGACGTGGGTGTGCGCCTCACTGTGGCGGACGACGGGAACGGCTTCGACCCGGCACGGCCCGCGAACGGCAACGGCCTGGCGAACATGCGCCACCGGGCCGAGAGCGTCGGCGGTCTGCTGGAGGTCGACTCCGTCCCCGGCACCGGCACCACCGTCCGCCTGTCACTGCCCCACGACGAAACCGAGGCCGATGCCGATCCCGGAAGCGGGACCGACGAGCGGCGAGAGGAACCCGCACCATGATCCGTGTCCTGTTGGTGGACGACCACCCCGTGGTCCGCGAGGGCATCCGCGGCATGCTCAGCGCCGAGGCCGACCTCGACGTCGTCGGCGACGCGGGATCCGGCCCGGAGGCCCTGGTACGGGTCGCCGAGCTGTCCCCCGACGTGGTCCTGATGGACCTGCGCATGCCCGGCGGCGACGGGGCCGAGGCCACCGAGCGCATCCGCGCCGGGCACCCGGACGTGCACGTCCTGGTCCTCACCACCTACGACACCGACTCCGACATCCTGCGCGCGGTCGAGGCGGGGGCCACCGGCTACCTGCTCAAGGACACCCCGCGCGCGGAGCTGGCCAACGCCGTCCGCTCGGCGGCCCGGGGCGAGACCGTGCTCACCGGGCGCTTGGCGGGCAAGCTGCTGACCGGCGTGCGCCAGCGCTCCGAACCGGAGGGCCCCGCGCTGTCCCCGCGCGAGGTCGAGGTGCTGCGTCTGGCCGCCGACGGACGCACCAACGCCGCGATCGGCCGGACCCTGCACATCAGCGCGACCACGGTGAAGACCCACCTGATGCGGGTCTACGAGAAGCTCGGGGTCGGCGACCGGACCTCCGCGGTGTCGCAGGCGCTGCGCAGGGGCCTGCTCCCCGAGCAGTAACGCCCCGGGCTGCCCGCGCCCCCGAGCCGGGCAGCCCGGAGTTCAGGGGAGACTCAGGGGCCGCCCCCGATGCCGCACCCTGCCGCGCGGAGAAGAATCGGAATATGCTGGAACAGATGAGCCAACTCACCCCCCACGAGGACGGGAACGGCCGGATGCGCGCCTCCGACGCCGACCGTGACGCCGTCGCGCACCTGCTCCGGGAAGCCCTGGCCGAGGGCCGTCTGGATCCCGACGAACACAGCGACCGGTTGGACGCGGTATACCGCGCCAAGACCGTCGGCGAACTCGTCCCCATCACCAAGGACCTCCCCGGCACCGTCCAGGACGGCGCGGTCCCGGCACGTGCCCCCTCCGACTTCCGTTCTCCCCGTCCGGTGTACGGCGCGGGCCGGATCATCGACCAGCCCGCCACCAGCCACAGCGCTCTCGTCGTCATGGGCGGCGCCGACCGGTCCGGCGACTGGGTCGTTCCGGGCACGTTCGTCGCTGCCGCGGTGATGGGCGGCATCGAGCTCGACCTGCGCGAGGCCCGGTTCACCCAGCGCGAGACCACCATCTGGATCTGCGCGGTCATGGGCGGCATCGGGGTCGTCGTGCCCGACGACATCCAGGTGCGCGTGCACGGCCTGCCGATCATGGGCGGTTTCGGGATCGAGGGGAACACACCCAGCGTGGTGGAGCCGGACGCCCCGATCGTGCACATCCGCGGTATCGCGGTGATGGGCGGCGCCGGGGTCGAGTACCGGGCACGCAAGCACCAGGAAGACGACGAGGACGACGAGTAGCCCCGCAACCCCTCGCACCAAGACGATTTGTGCTTTTTGGGCCGTCTATGAAACCACATTGCCTACCCGCTGCGTAAGGTCTGTGGCTGAATGTGGCAATGTCCCGCGGCATGCCTTGCCTCCGCCCCGGGCTGATGCGACGCTTCTCCGGAACCTCGCCCACCCCAGGTGTCCATCCCCCGCACCACGGAGCGATGGACCCCCGTGCACCGGAGGAAGATCGTGCATCCAAGCCACCCCGGGCAGCCGCTCCACGGAGCGGACGCCCCCGCATCCCCCTCCCCATCCCCCGCTTCCCGACGGCGGCTGAGCGTCACGGCCGGAGCCGCGGCCCTGCTGATGACCGCGGGCACCCTGGGTGCCTCACCGGCACAGGCCGACGAGGTCGCGCTTCCGGACCTGGTGACCGTGGACGCGATCGAAGACCACCTGGTCAACCTCGACACCATCGCCGAGTACAACGGCGGCAACCGGGCCACCGCCACCCCCGGTTACGACGTGGCGGCGCTGTACGTGGAGGACCAGCTCGAACGCGCGGGTTACGAGCCCTACCGGCACGAGTACGACTACGAGGCCTGGCGGGAGACCACGCCCGCGGTCCTGGCACAGACCAGCCCGGAGGAGCACCCGTACGAGCTCGGCGAGGACTACGTCACCATGAGCTACTCGGGCTCCGGTGACGCGAGCGCCCCCGCTGTCGCGGTCAACGCCGACAGCGAGGAGAGCGCCTGCTCCGCCGACGACTTCGCCGACTTCCCCGAGGGCGCGATCGCCATCACGCTCCGCGGGACCTGTCCGTTCGGGGAGAAGGTCCAGAACGCCGCCGACGCCGGCGCCTCCGCGGCCCTGGTGGTCAACGACGAGGACGCGGTCTTCGAGGGCACCGTCGAGGAGCCCTCCGACATCCCGGCCATCGGCGTCTCCGGCCTGGTCGGGGCGGAGCTCCTGGACACCCCGGAGCTGGAGCTCGAGGTCTCCGTGGACTCCGAGATCACGGAGGAGAGCTCCTACAGCATCCTCGCTGAGACCCCGGCGGGCAGTGACGACAACGTGGTGGTCGTCGGCGGCCACCTGGACAGCGTCGAGGAGGGCCCGGGCATCAACGACAACGGCAGCGGCGTGGCCTTCCTCCTGGAGACCGCGATCCAGATGGCCGAGCAGGAGGACCCGAACAACCAGGTCCGCTTCGCCTTCTGGGGCACCGAGGAGTCCGGGCTGATCGGCTCCAACGAGTACGTGGCCGGGCTGACCGAGGAGGAGCTGGACGACATCGCGCTCTACCTCAACTTCGACATGATCGGCTCGCACAACTACGGGCGCTTCGTGCTCGACGGCCGGATGGAGCTGCCGGACTCCGAGGGCGCCCCCTCCGGTTCCGGTGCGATCGCCAAGGTCTTCGAGGACTACTTCGACGACCAGGGCCAGGTCAGCGAGCCCGGCGTACTCAGCGGCCGGAGCGACTACCTCGCCTTCATGCAGGCAGGTGTGGCCTCGGGCGGCCTGTTCAGCGGCGCCGACGGGATCAAGTCCGAGGAGCAGGCCGAGTGGTACGGCGGTACCGCGGGCGAGATGTTCGACCCGTATTACCACACGGCCGACGACACCCTGGAGAACATCAACTGGGACTCGGTGGCCGAGCTGTCGGCCGCGGGCGCGCACGGCGTGGAGTTCTTCGCCGAGAGCACGCTCCCGGTGAACGGTGTGCTGTCCATGTCCGACGTGAACGTGGACCTGCCCCGCAAGGGTGAGGCCTGGGTCCGCTAGGGCGTATCCGCCTAGCCGCACAGGGAGTGCCAGGCTGGGCACATCCGCGCACGAAAGGGGGCGGGTGGCGTGAACCCCCCGGTTCCACGCCGCCCGCCCTTCGCGGTGTCTCCCCCTCCGCCACAGTTGCCCGGGCAGTCCCCCTCTGTTCCACCCAGGCGAGTGTCGCACGGACACCGCCGGAAACTACGGTGTGTAGCTCCCTTGTTTCCCAAGGTATCAGTGAGCCACGTCACCTTCACCCCCTGATACGGAACAGTTATCCTCTGTGACTCCTCCGTGTTCGGGCCACCCCTCACCCACGCCCATCGTCGCGCGTCCCCCTAGGCTGAGGACCATGACCAAACGGGACACGGACAAGCCGGTCGTACTGTCGAAGATCTACACGCGCACCGGTGACGCCGGAACGACAGCGCTCGGCGACATGAGCAGGACCTCCAAGAACGACACCAGGCTCGTCGGCTACGCCGAGACTGAGGAGGCCAACGCCGCCATCGGTGTCGCGCTGGCCATGGGCGACCTCCCCCAGGACGTCCGCGACCTGCTGCAGCGGATCCAGAACGAACTCTTCGACCTGGGGGCGGACCTGTCCACCCCGATCGTGCCCGACCCCGAGTTCCCCCCGCTGCGCGTCCTCCCCGAGTACGTCACCCACCTCGAGGAGGCCTGCGACACCTACAACCAGGACCTGCCGACCCTGCGCAGCTTCATCCTGCCCGGCGGCTCCCCCACCGTGGCGCTGGTACACACGGCCAGGATCGTGGCCCGCCGGGCCGAGCGCTCGGTCTGGGCGGCGATCGAGGAGCACGGGGACACCGTCAACCCGCTCACCGCGCAGTACCTGAACCGCCTCTCCGACCTTCTGTTCATCCTCGGCCGGTACGTCGCCAAGGAGGGCGAGGAGGTCCTCTGGAAGCCCGGCGGGGAGCGCTAACGGGCCCGCCCGGGGCCGAAAGCGCTGGCCCCCGGCGACGGATCCACCCCCTGCCAACTGCGCAGACGCAAGGGATTGCGCCGATCGTGTGTGCTTCGCCCCCGAACGGCTAGGGCTTGGGACAAGCGATTCCCCCGAGCAGGAGGACAGACGCATGACCGCAAGAGCAAAGCCCGGCAGTGTCATCGCCGTTCTGGTACTGCTGATCCTGATCGCGGTGTACCAGCTCTTCTACGGGATGTTCGGCCTCATCGGGGCCGTGACCATCGACTCGGGTGCGCTGATCGACATGCTCCCGGCCGGTCAGGCCGAGCAGATGGAGGCGCTCGGCGAGCAGATCTGGGCCGCCTACGTGGGGGCGGCCGTCGCACTGGTGTACGGCATCGCCGCCGTCGCGCTCGCGGTGATGGTCGGCAAGGGCGACGCCCGGGCGCGGACCGCGACGCTCGGTGTCAACGCCGCCGCCGGTGTGATCATCCTGGGCCTGGCGATCAGCCCCGTCTACAGCTTCGGTGCGCTCATCTCGGCAGCTTTCGCCTTCACCGTGGTGGCCCTGCTCTACAACAAGTCCTCGAAGGACTACTTCTCCACCAGGACCGCCGATCCGGCAGTGGACTGACCGGAACCGGGGCGGTATCCAGCGACGGGTACCGCCCCCGGAGTTCTAGCTGGGGCCGTCGAGTTCGCGCTCGACGGCCTCCACCTTGCTGTGTAGACCGTCGGAGACACCCTCCCGGATGTCGGCCTTCAGGGTCAGGCTCACCCTGGACTCACCCTCACCGGCGGCCTCGACCGCGCGTTTGACGACGTCCATCACCTCGTCCCACTCACCCTCGACGGAGGTGAACATGGCGGAGGTCTCGCTGGGCAGTCCGCTCTCGCGCACCACCTTGACGGCGCGGGCCACGGCGGGAGCGACGGACTCGCCGTTGCCGAGCGGGGACACTGAGAAAGCCACGATGGTACTCATGCCGCCATGGGAACACACCGGCTCCGCCTCTGTGAACAGGCGCGGTGGAGGACCAAGAGAACACGCGCGCCACCCCGAAGGGATACCGCTTCAGGCCTCCCAACGGGTGCCCGGGGGCATCGACTCCACCCACGAAAGGAAACCGGTGAGCACGCTCTCCCCCATCGCGACCTCGTAGGAGGCCTCCTTGGGGTCGCTGCCGTCCTCGGCGGCCCACCCGATCTCCAAGACCGTCAGATCGGCCGGCAGGTCGTCGACCTCGTCGGGGGAACGGCGCCCCACAACGACAAGACCGCGGCGCGACAGCTTCGCTGTCGGCCGCGGTCTGAGCGAGAGGACGGGGAACCAGGCCAGGTTCTCCGTGCCGTACCGGCCGAAACCGATACGCCAGGAACCCCGACGGCCTTTCCCCTCTCGCGCACGCAGATAACACTCGACGGCACCGCCGCTGCGCAACAGCACGAACCTTCGTGCCATTCCGGCGACCACCGCCAGCAGAACGGCGACGCACAGGGTGAGGACCACCCACCACAAGGATTCCAACAACGGCGTTCCCTGCAGAGGTCCCACTCCCACGTCCGTTCCGCCTTCCGGCTTCGCTAGGCGACTTCCTCGCCCGCAGCACGCAGGCGGCTGCGCGCACGGCCGACGGCCGGGCTGTCACCCGACTCGGTCGCGCTCGTCAGCGCCTTGCGCGCACGGTCCACATCGATGTCCTCGGAGAGCTCGGCGGTCTCGGCGAGGATGGAGATCCGACCCTCACCCGAAACCGAGACGAACCCGCCGTGGGCGGCGGCCCGGACCTCGCCGGTCTCACGCGCGCCCAGAACGCGAACGACCGCGTCCTCGGCCAGAAGCGACAGCACCGGGACGTGCCCGGGCTGGACGCCGATCTCGCCCTCGACGGTCTTCGCGATGACCATGTCGCCTTCGCCCGCCCAAACCTCACGGTCCGGAGAGACGATCTCGACGAAAAGCTTCTTCGACACTGCCACAAACTCCTCGGCTAGCGGGTGGGTTCGGCGGGGTCGAGCACGAACCGGTACTCGACCCCGCCTGGGAACTAGCCCCGCCCGTCGCCCTCCCTCCCCGGAAAAGCCCGCAGAGGGAGGGCACTGACGTGCAGTCCTAGCCTTCCTGCAGCTTCTTGGCCTTCTCGACGGCCATCTCGATGTTGCCGACATCGAGGAACGCCTGCTCGGGAAGGTGGTCGTACTCACCGTCGCAGAGCGCCGTGAAGGAAGCGATGGTCTCCTCCAGCGGCACGAACACGCCCGGGTTGCCGGTGAACTTCTCGGCGACGAACATGTTCTGCGAGAGGAAGCGCTCCAGGCGACGGGCCCGGTTGACGATGATCTTGTCCTCTTCGGACAGCTCGTCCATACCCAGGATGGCGATCTGGTCCTGCAGGTCGTTGTTGCGCTGCAGGATCTCCTTGACGCGCTGGGCCACCTGGTAGTGCTCCTCACCCACGTACTGCGGGTCGAGGATGCGGGAGGTGGAGGCCAGCGGGTCCACCGCCGGGTAGATGCCCTTCTGCGAGATCGGCCGGGAAAGCTCGGTCGTCGCGTCCAGGTGGGCGAAGGTGGTCGCCGGAGCGGGGTCGGTGTAGTCGTCCGCGGGGACGTAGATCGCCTGCATGGAGGTGATCGAGTGACCCCGCGTCGAGGTGATCCGCTCCTGGAGCTGACCCATCTCGTCCGCCAGGTTGGGCTGGTAACCCACGGCCGAGGGCATACGGCCCAGCAGCGTGGAGACCTCCATACCCGCCTGGGTGAAACGGAAGATGTTGTCGATGAAGAGCAGCACGTCCTGGTTCTGGACGTCGCGGAAGTACTCAGCCATCGTCAGGGCCGAGAGCGCCACGCGCAGACGGGTGCCCGGGGGCTCGTCCATCTGGCCGAAGACGAGCGCGGTGTCCGGGAGGACGCCCATCTCGTCCATCTCCAGGAAGAGGTCCGTACCCTCACGGGTGCGCTCACCGACACCGGCGAACACGGACACACCACCGAAGTTGCGGGCGATACGGGTGATCATCTCCTGGATGAGCACCGTCTTGCCCACACCGGCACCACCGAAGAGGCCGATCTTCCCACCGCGGACGTACGGGGTGAGGAGGTCGATGACCTTGATCCCCGTGACCAGCATCTCGGTCTTGGACTCGAGCTGGTCGAAGGCGGGGGCCTTGCGGTGGATCGGCCAGCGCTCGGTCACACCGAGCTCGGCGGTGGGCACGTCCATGGACTCGCCCAGGGTGTTGAACACGTGGCCCTTGACGATGTCGCCGACGGGCACGCTGATCGGCGCGCCCGTGTCGCGCACCTCGGCGCCACGGACCATGCCGTCCTGCGGGGCGAGGGAGATGGCGCGGACCAGGTTGTCACCCAGGTGCTGGGCGACCTCCAGGGTGATGACCTTCTCCTCGCCACCGATGCTGACATCGGTGTGCAGGGCGTTGTAGATGGCAGGCAGGGAACCGACGGGGAATTCCACGTCGAGAACCGGGCCGGTGACCCGGGCGATGCGGCCGGTGGCGGTGCCAGCGCCGGCCGAACCTTCAACTGTCGCAGTCACTTTTCGTTACTCACTTCCCGCGCTGGACCCAGAGAGTGCATCGGCACCGCCGACAATCTCACTGATCTCATTGGTGATCTCGGCCTGACGTGCCTGGTTGGACAGGCTGGTCAGGTTCTTGACGAGTTCTTCCGCGTTGTCGGTCGCGGCCTTCATGGCCGCGCGACGGGACGCCTGCTGGGAGGCGGCGGACTCGAGGAGGGAGGCGTAGATCCGGTTGACCACGTACTGCGGGAGCAGCTGGTCCAGGACCTCCTCCGCGGACGGCTCGAACTCGTAGAGCGGCAGCGCGTCGCCGCCGTGCGACTCCTCGAGCTCGTCCTCCTCGACCTCTTCCACCTCCAGCGGGAGGGCGCGAACCGCCCCGGCCCGCTGGGTCAGCATCGACACGAACTCCGTGGAGACCACGTGAATCTCGTCGACACCACCCTCGGCGGTGTCCTGGGAGAACTTCTCCATGAGAGTGGAGCCGATCTCCTGGGCGTGCGCGTGGGTCGGACGCTCAGTGAAGCCTTCCCAGCTCTCCTCGACCTTGCGGTCGCGGAACTTGTAGAACGCCGCACCCTTGCGACCCACCATGTAGGTGAGGACCTCCTTGCCCTGCTCCTTGAGGAGCTGGGTGAGGGCCTCGGCCTCCTTGATGACGTTGGTCGAGTAGGCGCCGGCCAGACCCTTGTCGCTGGTGATGACCAGGACGGCCGCGCGGGTGGGGTTCTCGGCCTCGGTCAGCAGCGGGTGATCACTCACCCGGCTGGCCAGGGCCGACACCGCCCGCGTGATCTCCCGTGCGTAAGGGTTGGCAGCCTCGGCCGCGCGCTGCGCCTTGGTGATGCGCGTGGCGGCGATCAGCTCCATCGCACGGGTGATCTTCGCCGTCGCCTTCGTCGCGCGGATCCTCCGGCGATAGATGCGAAGCTGTGCACCCATGGGTTACTTCCCGCCCTTGGCGACCTTGATGGTCTCCTGGCCGACCTTCTCCTCAGTGAGCGCCTCTTCCTCGGCCTCAACACCGAGGAGGGTGCCGGCCGAGGTCTGGAAGCCCTGCTTGAACTTCTCGATGGCGCCCTGGAGGGTCTTCTGGCTCTCGTCCTCGAACTTGCCGGTCTCCCGGATGGTGTCGAGAACACCCTTGTGCTCGCGCTCCAGGAAGGACAGGAAGTCGTCCTCGAAGCGGCGAACATCGTCGACCGGGACCTCGTCGATCAGGCCGGTGTTGCCCATCCAGATCGAGACGACCGTCTTCTCCATGGGGAAGGGCGAGTACTGGCCCTGCTTGAGGAGCTCCATCATCCGGGCACCGCGCTCCAGCTGCTGCTTGGAGACGGCGTCCAGGTCCGAACCGAAGGCGGAGAACGCCTCGAGCTCGCGATACTGGGCCAGGCCCAGACGCAGCGTGCCGGAGACCTTCTTCGTGGCCTTGGTCTGGGCCGAACCACCGACACGGGACACGGACACACCGACGTCGATCGCCGGGCGCTGGCCCTGGTTGAACAGGTCCGAGTTGAGGAAGACCTGGCCGTCGGTGATGGAGATGACGTTGGTGGGGATGTACGCCGAGACGTCGCCCGCCTTGGTCTCGATGATCGGCAGAGCGGTCATCGAACCGGCACCCAGCTCGTCGGAGAGCTTCGCGCAGCGCTCCAGCAGACGGGAGTGCAGGTAGAAGACGTCACCCGGGTAGGCCTCACGGCCCGGCGGGCGGCGCAGCAGGAGGGAGACCGCACGGTAGGCCTCGGCCTGCTTGGTCAGGTCGTCGAAGACGACGAGGACGTGCTTGCCCTCGTACATCCAGTGCTGGCCCAGGGCCGAACCGGTGTACGGGGAGAGGTACTTGAAGCCGGCCGGGTCGGACGCCGGGGAGGCCACGATGGTGGTGTAGTCCATCGCACCGGCCTCTTCGAGGGCGCCCTTGACGCTGGCGATGGTCGAGCCCTTCTGGCCGACTGCAACGTAGATGCAGCGCACCTGCTTCTTGGGGTCGCCGGACTCCCAGTTGGCCTTCTGATTGATGATCGCGTCGATGCCGACCGCGGTCTTACCCGTCTGTCGGTCACCGATGAGCAGCTGGCGCTGCCCGCGACCGATGGGGGTCATGGTGTCGATCGCCTTGATACCGGTCTGGAGGGGCTCCTCGACCGGCTGGCGCTCCATCACCGTCGCGGCCTGGATCTCCAGGTCGCGGCGCTCGGTCGTCTCGATCTCGCCCTTGCCGTCGATGGGGGCACCCAGGGGGTCCACCACGCGGCCAAGGAAGTTGTCGCCCACCGGCACGGAGAGGAGCTGGCCGGTGCGGCGCACCCGCTGGCCCTCCTCGATACCGGTGAAGTCACCCAGCACCACGACACCGATCTCGCCGATCTCAAGGTTCTGGGCCATGCCCAGTGTGCCGTCCTCGAACTCCAGCAGCTCGTTCGCCATCGCCGAGGGAAGGCCACCGACGCGGGCGATGCCGTCACCGGAGTAGGTGACGGTTCCGACCTCTTCCGCGCGGGTGGCGTCAGGCTCGTACGACTGGACGAAGCGCTGTAGCGCGTCCCGGATTTCATCCGGCCGGATCGTCAGCTCCGCCATCTCTACGTTGTCCTTGCTCTCAAATGGCGCCGGGCTGGCGCCGTGCGTGCTTGCCTTGCGTGTATTCGCGTGTGTCAGCCAGCCAGACGGCGCTGGACCTCAGCGATTCGCCCGGCGATGGTGCCGTCGATGACCTCGTCGCCCACCTGGATGGAGAGTCCGCCCACGATCTTGGGGTCGACCTCGGTGTTCAGGTGGATCTCACGGCCGTATTTGCGCTGGAGGAGCGTCCGCAGACGGTCCTGGTGTGCCTCACTGAGCGGAACCGCGCTGCGCACCACCGCGATGTAGCGCTGGGCGCGCTCGGCGACCAGCTGCCCAAAGTTGTCGAGGGCCTGTTCCAGGGTACGTCCCCGGGGCCGGGTGACCGCTTCGCTGACCAGAGCCAGCGTCGCGGAGTTCACCTTGCCCGAAAGCAGGTTCTCGACGAGGGTGTGCTGGTGCGAGACGGCCACACCCTCACGGGTGAGGGCCGAACGCAGGTCCGGCTCCGCGATGACGATCCGCTGGAAGCGGAAGAGTTCGTCCTCGAGCTCGTCCAGGCGGGTGCCCTCCACGGAGGCCACGGTCGCGTAGACCGCGAGGCGCTCCAGGGCGTCCACCATGTCGCGGGGGCCGGCCCAGGGCTGGGACACGACGTCGTTGACCACGATGACCGTGGACGGCGACACCTTGCCCTCGAGGACCTGGCCGATGAGGCCGGTCTTCTTCTCCGCAGGGGTGGCCTGGTCCGCGAGCCAGCGGCGCAGGGAGTGCTCGCTGCCCATCAGGGCGACGACCTCGAAGAGCTCGCCGCCGAGCGAGACCGCGTGCTGGGCGGCGTCCGCCGACGCCAGGACGTTGTCGTCCAGGCGCCGGGTCACCTCAGCCAGGGAGCTGCGGCTGATACCACGCATCAGCGCACCTCTTGCTTCGCGCTCTCGTCCTGCTCCAGCTCCGCCAGGAACCGGTCCACTACTCGGGTCTGAGCGGCGTCGTCGCTGAGCGTCTCCCCCACGATGCGGGTGGCGAGCTCAGTGGACAGGGCGCCGATCTCGCCGCGCAGCTGGACAACGGCCTGCTGCCGGTCGGCCTCGATCTGGGCCTTGGCGGCCTCGATGATCCGGTTGGCCTCGACCTGGGCCTCCTCGCGAGCCTCGGCGATGATCGCCGCGCGCTGCTCCTTGGCCTTCTCGAGCTCCTGGGCGTACTCGCGGTGCGACTCTTCGAGCTTCTCGCGGTACTGCTGGCGGATCTCCTCGGCCTCGGCCTCAGCGTTCTTGGCCCGCTCGATCCCGCCCTCGATGGCGTCGTGACGCTCGTCGAGGACCTTCATGACCTTGGGAACCGCCTTGCGGGCCACAAAGAAGTAGACCACGGCGAGCGTGATCGCGCCGAAGCCGAACTTGACCCAGTCGATCCGCAGAATGTTTGGTTCGGCTGCCAACTCCACCAACATGGTCAGCCCTCCTTCACGTCAGTTGCCATCAAAAACGGTCGGCAGATACTGATTAACCGATGGCGAACGCGAGGACGAAGCCCAGAATGGCGAGGGCCTCGATGAGCGCGAAGCCCAGGAAGATGTTGGTCTGCAGCGGACCGCGGGCCTCGGGCTGGCGGGCGATGGCCTGCATACCCATACCGAACACGAGGCCGACACCGATACCGGCGCCGATGACGCTGATGCCGTAACCGACGGTGTTGATGCTGCCTTCGATGTTGGCGATGTCCATTGTGTTTCCCTTTACTCGACGTCCGGCGTCGCGGTTCGCGATTGGTCAGTGCGCCGGGGTGGGCGGGTCTTTACACCTCGCGTCGGCCCTGCCCGGGCGGGGCCGGGCGACGCACAGGGGTTCTAGTGGGCTGCTTCGAGGGACTGGTTGATGTACAGGCTGGCCAGGAGGGTGAAGATGAACGCCTGGACGACCATGATCAGGACCTCGAAGAGGAAGAAGGCGATGTAGCCGAGCAGTGCCGCACCGGAGTACAGCGTCGAGAGCGCGACCAGGGCCGGCTCGGCGCCGATGCTCAGCATGTACCAGCCGCCGTAGGAGAACACGGCCAGCAGCAGGCTGCCCGCGAACATGGTCGCGAACAGACGCAGGGCGTGCGTCACCGGGCGGATCATGAAGACCGAGAGGAACTCGATCGGGGTGACCAGCACGTAGATCGGCTTGGGCATGCCCGGGGGGAAGAGCTGGTTCTTGAAGTAGCCCCAGCCGCCCTGGTTGCGCACACCGATGATGATGGTCAGGAGGAAGATGAACCCGGCGAACATGGCCGGGAACGACAGGTCGCTGTTGACCGGCAGCATGCCCGGGATCAGACCCGTGATGTTCATCATCAGGATGATCGTGAAGATCGAGGTCATCAGCGGGATGAAGCTGTCACCCTTGGCGCCCATGGTGGGGCGGGTGATCTGGTCCCGGATGAACAGGATGAACATCTCTCCGACGCTCTGCCTGCGCCCGGGGACGAGGCTCAGCTTCTTGCTGAACCACGACCACAGGAGCAGGGCCCCGCCGAGAGCGACCAGCAGCAGGACCAGGTACAGGTCGATGCCGTCGCTGCCGGGGATACCGTCGATCCACGGCTCGGGGAAGAACATCCCGATGGTGGGGGCCTTGAACCCGCACTCGTCACCGAAGAGGTGGCCGATGCAATCCGTTTCGGCCGCGAGAATGCGCACGTCAGCACCCACGGCGAATCCTTTCGTCGTGACGCAAGAAAGCATCGTTGATGGTTGTGGCAGAGCTCAGACCCGCGGTCGCCCGCGGTGACGTCGCTCTAGCGGAAGAGTTCAGGCCTGGCGGGTCTTGGCGACGATCAGAATGATCGCGCCGACCATGCCCAGAACCGCCCCGATGGGCAGGAAGAGTGCCTGGAAGCCCAGGATGTAGTCCAAGCCCCAGCCGATCCCGCTCCACACGAGAACGCCCGCGAGCAGAGTGGAGAAGAGCGCCCAACCATCGGACTGGCGCGGTGCCGGGGGCTCGCGACGCTCCGTCTTCCCGGTTGGTTCGGTGCTCATCTCGCTCCGGAATATAGCATGTGGGGCTGGGCTGGAACGTGTGCGCCCGCCTGCCGTAGGCCAGGGTATAACGCCCGTTCCGACGGGCCGCGGCGGGGCACCCCATCACGTGTTCTCCGAACTCTCGTCCGGTTCCACGTGCGGGATCTTGGCTTTGGACATCGCCCGGACCTGCCCGCCCAGCCAGACCAACACCACCGCCAGCGCGCTGAACACGAAGGCGTTGTTGTTCAGGTCCTCCATGAGGGGGCTCTGCCCGAGGGTGACCAGCAGGACGCCCAGCAGCGCCATCTTGACGACGAAGCCGAGCAGGTTGGCCGCCATGAACAGGTCCTTGTTACGGCGGCTGATCGCGATGACCGCCCACTGTCCAAGACCGAAGCAGGCGAAGACGATCACGGACCCGAGGGCCGCGCTCATTGCTCCTGCGGCACCGGCGACCAGGGCCGCCACGGCAACGGCCAGGACCCCGCACACAGCGCTGGGAAGCGCGGCGCCGCGAACGATCCCGGCGTCGTGTTCCTGCATGACAATGCTCCGTGGGGTTCCGTGGGTTACCTGCTCGTGAAAGCTATCACAAGGTTTTTGGTGCCAAATCCAGGGGTTCCTTAACGCGGTCTTAATGCCCGGCGAAAGGCCCGATTCGCGGGCCCTTCGCCCCCGGTGTCACCTTGGCCACACAGCGCACGACCACGGCATCGCAGGTCACCAATGCCCCTTGCGGGGACGCTGGTCCCGAACGTGACCGCGCATTTATCCATCGGTTGACGGATGGTGATCTGACTTCTTCTCCGCACCGTTCTTTCGGTCCCACGGCAACAATCCGCGACGACGCAGTCGCGGAAGAACGATGAGACCGACAGCACAGACCGCGACCAGACCGGCAACGGTCAGGACGATGAAGGGGGAGTCGAAGATCGACAGGGACACTGCGGCGAAGGCGACGATGCCCGCCCACAGGTACATGAGCAGAACCGCGCGCGTGTGCGAGTGCCCCATGTCGAGGAGGCGGTGGTGCAGGTGCCCCCGGTCCGGTGCGAACGGGGACTTCCCTGCCAGGGTCCGGCGCAGGACCGCCAGGACCAGGTCCGCCAACGGGAGGGCGATCACCAAGAGGGGCAGGGCGATCGGCAGGAAGACGACCAGACCGGAGGAGTTGAACTCCTCGCGGGCGGTGTTGGCGTCGAACTGGCCGGTCACCGTGATGGTGATGGAGGTCAGCAGCAGGCCGAGCAGCATCGACCCGGTATCGCCCATGAACACCCGGGCCGGGTGGAAGTTGTGGAAGAGGAATCCCGCACAGGCACCGGCCAGGATGATGGCGATCATCGCCGGATAGGACTGGCGGACGAACCCCTGCTCGACCGCGACCACGTAGTAGTACGCGAAGAACGCCAGGGACGAGATACCGACGATGCCGGCGGCCAGGCCGTCCAGCCCGTCGGCGAAGTTGACCGCGTTGATGGTGACCACGATCAGCAGGATCGAGACCATCGCGCCGAGCCAGGGACCCAGGGAGAGCTGTGTACCGGGCAGCGGCAGCCACAGCAGCTGCACGCCCTGCCAGACGAGGATGCCCGCCGCGGCGATCTGTCCGGCGAGCTTGCTCAGGGCGTCCATGCCCCACCGGTCGTCGATGACGCCGATGATCGTGATGAGGCCGCCCGCCAGCAGCAAGCCGAGCCAGGTGTCGGCGACGAACACGTTCTGCAGGTGCGGCAGCTGGGCGGAGATCAGCAGCGCGGCGGCGAAACCGCCGTAGATGGCGAGTCCGCCCAGCCGAGGGATGGGTTCGGTGTGCACGTCGCGGTCGCGCACCGCGGGGGCGGCGCCGAAGGCGATGGCCAACCTGCGCACCAACGGCACGAGCAGGTAGGTCACCGCTGCCGCGATGACGAAGGTGAGCGCGTACTCCCGCACGGCCTGGCCCCTCTAGCTCTCGGAGCGGTCGGTGCCCTTGGGCCCGTCGGGCTCGGGCGTTGCCTCGGGCCCGGATGGTGCCTCGGGCTGCACCGCGGGTTCGGACTGCGCCGCGGACCCGCTGCCGGTCGGCTTCTCCGCCGCTTCGGTGCCGGCCGAACCCCCGGTGCCGACGGCGTCCTCCGCACCGACCGTCTTGGGGTCGGCCGTGTCAGTGCCGGCCGCTTCCTCGGTGCCTTCGGTCCCCGGCTCGGCTGCCTTCTCGGTACCGTCCACCTGGGACTTCTTGGGCCTGGTACGGCCCTTGCGGAGCTCACCGATCACGGTGCCGCACACGGAGCGCAGCTGTTCGATGGAGATCGCACCGGAACGCAGGACCCGCGGCACCGCGTAAGTGAGGTCGACGATCGTGGAGGCCACCGGGCTTTCGCTCTCGCCCCCGTCGAGGTAGACCGCGACGTCCTCGTCCCCGAGCTGCTCGATCGCTTCGCCCACCTCGCTCGCGGCGGACTGCCCGGACCGGTTGGCGCTGCTCACCGCCATGGGCCCGGTCTCCTTGAGGAGCTCCAGGGCCACGGGGTTCATCGGCATCCGCACGGCCACGGTGCCCTTGGTGTCGCCCAGGTCCCAGGACAGGCTGGGGGTGGCGGTACACACCAGGGTGAGCGGGCCGGGCCAGAACTCCTCCATGAGGTCCCGGCCGTGGTTGCCGAGGTCGTCGACGAGCGCGGTGGCCGCGCGCATGGAGCCCACGAGAACCGGCGGCGGCATGTCCCGGCCGCGGCCCTTGGTCTCCAAGAGGTTGGCCACGGCCTTGGGGCTGAAGGCGTCCGTACCGATGCCGTACACGGTGTCCGTGGGCAGGACCACCAGGTCGCCCCGGCGCACCGCGGACGCGGCATCGGCGATGCCGTCCTTGCGAGCGGCGTCGTCCGCACAGTCGTAGATGCGGCTCACCAGCGTTCACCTCTGTCTCGAACGGGTCGACCGTACTGGATTGTCGGTCCGACGGTGGGGTGTTGGGGGCGGGAACACGCGACTCCTGGGGTTCGGCTTCAGCCCCTACGTGTCTTCCTCTGCCCTGCGCATGACCACGAAGCGGTCGCGCCGGGCCATGTCCTTGCGGTTGAGGACGTCGCGCCAGCCCCGGTCCTCGGGGAACAGCCAAGGGATGTCGATGCCCTGGCCGTCGTGGTGTTCGACGGCCATGGCGCCGCCGGGGCGGAGCAGCCTGCGGCCGACCGCTTCCATCTCGCGGATCATGTCCAGCCCGTCCTCTCCGGACCAGAGCGCGGGGGCCGGGTCGAAGTCGCGCACCTCGGGCGGGATCACCCCGGCCTCGTTGGTGGGGACGTAGGGCGGGTTGCTGATGAGGAGGTCGACGCGGCCGTTGAGCTCGGGCAGGGCCGTGCGCATGTCACCTTCGTGGGCGGTGACCCGGTCGGCGTGCCCGCTGGCGTCGACGTTGCGGCGCGCCCACTTTAGGGCCTCGAGGTCGATCTCCACGGTGTGCACCCGCGAGCGCGGGACCTCCTGCGCGATGGAGATCGCGATGGCGCCGGAGCCCGAGCCCAGGTCGACGACCAGGGGGTCGGCCACGTCCATGGAGCGGAGGGTCTCGATCGCCCAGTCCACCATGATCTCGGTTTCCGGCCTGGGGACGAAGACACCCGGGCCGACCCGGAGTTCCAGGTAGCGGAAGTAGGCGCGCCCGGTGATGTGCTGCAAGGGCTCGCGGGCCTCGCGGCGGGAGACGCACTCCCAGTAGCGGGCGTCGAACTCGGCGTCCCGGACGGCGTGGAGTTCCCCTCGACGGACACCGTGCACGAACGCCGCGAGCTCCTCGGCGTCCGTGCGTGGTGAGGCCACGCCCGCCTCTGCGAGCCTGAGCGTGGCGCGGGCGACCTCGTCGAGTAGGAAGTTCATGAGGACTGTGCGGCTTCGAGCCTCTCCTTGGTGTCCGCGTCCACCAACGCCTTCACTACGCCGCTCAGGTCCCCGTCGAGGACCTGGTCGAGGTTGTAGGCCTTGTAGCCGACCCGGTGGTCGGAGATGCGGTTCTCCGGGAAATTGTAGGTGCGGACGCGCTCGGAGCGGTCGACGGTGCGGACCTGGCTCTTGCGCTCGGCGGAGGCCTCCGCGTCCACGCTCGCCTGGGCCTCGGCATAGATGCGGGCCCGCAGGATGCGCATGGCCTGCTCCTTGTTCTGGAGCTGGCTCTTCTCGTTCTGGCAGGAGGCGACGATGCCGGTCGGCACGTGGGTGATGCGGACCGCGGAGTCGGTGGTGTTGACGCTCTGCCCGCCGGGCCCGGAGGAGCGGTAGACGTCGATGCGCAGGTCGTTGTCGTGGATGACGACCTCGATCTCCTCGGCCTCGGGTACGACCAGTACCCCGGCGGCGGAGGTGTGGATACGGCCCTGGGACTCGGTGACCGGGACGCGCTGGACCCGGTGGACGCCGCCCTCGAACTTGAGCATGGGCCACACGCCCGCGCCGGGCTCGGGGGTGCCCTTGTTCTTGAAGGCGATCGTGATGTCCTTGTACCCGCCCAGGTCGGAGTGGGTGGCGTCGATGACCTCGGTCTTCCACCCGACGCGCTCCGCGTAGCGCAGGTACATGCGGACGAGGTCGCCCGCGAACAGGGCGGACTCCTCGCCGCCCTCCCCGGCCTTGACCTCCATGATGAGGTTCTTGTCGTCGGCGGGGTCTCGCGGGACGAGCAGGACGCGCAGGCGCTCGGTGAGCTCCTCGGCCTCCTCGGTCAACCGGTCGGCCTCCTCCGCGAAGGAGGGGTCCTCGGCGGCCAGCTCACGCGCGGCGTCGATGTCGCTCTCGACCGCCTTGAGCTGGCGGTAGGCCTCGATGATCGGGGTGAGCTGTGAGTAGCGTTTGCCCAGCGTGCGCGCCTTGGCCTGGTCGGCGTGCACCTCGGGGTCGGCGAGCTGCTGTTCCAGCTCGTAGTACTCCCCGAGGAGGTCGTCCAGCTTCACTTTCCCACGTTCCCGTCTTGTTGCTCGCCCTGTGCGTCTCCCCTGCTAGCCGACCGGCGGCACCGGCGCCCCGTCGTGGGGCGGCGGCACCGCCGGACAGCGGACAGCACTAGCTGCGCTTGCCGAAGCGCTTCTCGAAGCGGGCAACCCGGCCACCGGTGTCGAGGATCTTCTGCTTGCCGGTGTAGAACGGGTGGCACTCGGAGCACACGTCGGCGCGCAGCTTGCCCTCGGTATTCGTGCTGCGGGTCACGAACTTGGCCCCGCAGGTGCAGGTGACCTCGGTCGGGACGTATTCGGGGTGGATGTCGGCCTGCATGTGTGTCTCCTCGCTAAGGGCGCGACCGCCGGACGCATGACGACCGCACCACCGTCGGGGGTGGGGCGGTGTTCTGTGGCCATGCGCGAACCGGTGCCGCGGCGATCCAGGTAAGAGGGTGGCGTGCTCTCCCTCGACGGGAGGACGGCCAGTCCCTTGTACCAGTTTGCCAGACCCACAACCATGCCGGGACCAGTGCCTATTCCTTGCCCCCCTCCGGCGCCTCTCTGTCGCGCATCGTGCTGGGCATGGGCTTGTTCCGGTCGTTGTACCGCATCCACCAGAACACCGCCGCCAGACCCACGATGGTGAGGGAGAGCACCAGGGCACCGGCGTTGGCTCCCGGACCGTGGATGAACAGGTAGGCCACCGAGCCGACCACCAGCAGGTAGTAGGTCATCGGGAGCACGGTCTGCCGGAGGATGTCGCCCTCCCGGCCCACCAGGCCGACCACCGCGGAGGCGGCGACGACGTTGTGGACGGTGATCATGTTGCCGGCTGCGCCACCCGCTGCTTGGGCCGCGACGACGGTCTCCGGCGGGGCCCCGATGCGTTCGGCGGTGGAGTGCTGGAACGGGGAGAACATCAGGTTGGAGACGGTGTTGGAGCCCGCCACAAAGGCGCCGAGGGCACCGATCCAGGGCGCGAAGAGCGGCCAGTTGTGCCCGCCGACTTCGGCGGCTCCGGTGGCCAGGGTGAGCGGCATGCTCTCCAGCGTGGTCGCGCCGAACTCCTCGCCGGTGTTGATGAAGACCCGCACGAGGGGCACCGCGAAGAGCAGGGCCACGGCGGCCCCGGCGAGCTGGGATCCGGCCATCTTCCAGGAGGCGAGGATCTCCCGCCCCTTCATCCGGTGCAGACCGTAGGTGACGAGGCACACCACGATGAAGGTGGCCCCGGGAGAGAAGAACGGCTCGACGGTGTCACCGATGGAGGTGCCGAAGATGTCCTCGGCGCCCACGGAGATGCCCTCCAGCCAGTTCGTGAGGGGGTCGATGGTGCGGGTGGCGATGAGGATCCCGGCGACCAGGACGTAGGGCATCCAGGCGTTGAGGAAACCGACGCGCTGCCCCTCCTTGAGTGCATCCTCACCGTTGCCGGACTCGATCTTCCCGGTCCAGCGGGCCAGCCAGTCCTCGCGGGGCGGGAAGTCCCAGACCTTCTTCGGGATGAGGAAACCCTTGCGGGCCGCCAGGACGACGATGACCAGCCCGGTGAGGCCGCCGAGGAGGCTGGTGAACTCGACACCGAGGAAGTAGTTGTACAGAACGGACGGGATCGTCAGGGCGAACGCGGCGAAGAGCGCGAACTTCCAGACGGCCAGGCCGTCGGAGAACCGGCGGTTCTCACCGTAGAAGCCGCAGAGCATGCAGCAGATGAGCAGGGGGATGAGGGTTCCGGCCGAGGCGTGCAGGAGCACGGTCTGGAAGCCGATCTCGCTCACGTACTCGGGGAAGCTCATACCGAGCTCGGTGGCCCGCTGCTCGACCCCGCCGCCGCCTTCCAGGCCTCCGGCGACCCCGACGAGGATCGGGGTACCGACGGCACCGAAGCTGACCGATGTGCTCTGGATGACCATGCCGACCATGACCGCGGCCATGGCGGGGAAACCGAGGGCGAGCATGAGGGGCGCGACGACGGCGGCGGGGGTCCCGAATCCGGAGGCACCCTCGATGAAGCTGCCGAACAGCCAGCCGATGATGATCGCCTGGATCCGGCGGTCGGGGGTGATGTCGGTGAAGGTCCGGCGGATGGTGGCGATGGCGCCGCTCTTGGTGAGGGTCGAGAGCAGCAGCAGCGCGCCGAAGATGATGTACAGCAGGCCGGCGGCAAGGATCAGGCCTTGGAGGGTGGAGGCCGCGACGGCCATCCAGTCGGTCTGCCAGAAGAGGACGGCGATCCCGACCACGACGACGTACCCGGCGGGCATCGCGTACATGGCCGGCAGCCGGAACCCGACGAGCAGGACTCCGACGAGCAGGATGGGGACGAGGGCTAGGAGGCTGAGCAGGGCGAGATTGTCCATCCAGACGGCTCCCTGGATTGGGGGTGTGCACTGCGAGTGGCGCGACCCTAAGCCTGTGGAAGCCCTCCCACCAGTCCTCCTGTGTGATCTGCAACACAAGTGATATTTGTGTTCCGCGATTCGAAAGGTAAGGCGGCTATTCGGCGCTGAACTGGCCTTCTTTACAGGAACCTCCGCCGAAGACCCCTGCCAGAGAAAAAGCCCCCTCCCCGGTTGGGGAGGGGGCCGAAGCCGGGTGTCACCGGACCGGATGCTGTCCGGACCGGGGTGACCGGTCGGGATGGTTACCGTTCGGGGCCCACCGTGGTCTTCTGGATCTGGAGCAGGAACTCCGCGTTGCTCTTGGACTCCTTCATCTTGTCCAGGAGCAGCTCGATGGCCTGCTGTGTGTCGAGCGCGTGCAGCACCCGGCGGAGCTTCCAGACGACGTTCAGCTCCTCGCCGGACATCAGGATCTCCTCCTTGCGGGTGCTGGAGGCGTCCACGTCCACGGCCGGGAAGATCCGCTTGTCCGCCAGGGACCGGTTGAGCTTGAGCTCCATGTTGCCGGTGCCCTTGAACTCCTCGAAGATCACCTCGTCGGCGCGCGAACCGGTCTCCACCAGCGCCGTCGCCAGGATGGTCAGCGAGCCGCCGCCCTCGATGTTGCGGGCCGCACCGAAGAAGCGCTTCGGCGGGTAGAGGGCGGTGGAGTCCACACCACCGGACATGATGCGCCCGCTGGCGGGAGCGGCCAGGTTGTAGGCACGGCCCAGACGGGTGATGGAGTCGAGCAGGACCACCACGTCCATGCCCATCTCCACGAGCCGCTTGGCGCGCTCGATCGCCAGGTCCGCGACGACCGTGTGGTCCTCCGCCGGGCGGTCGAAGGTCGAGTGGATGACCTCGCCCTTGACCGTGCGCTGCATGTCGGTGACTTCTTCCGGCCGCTCGTCGACCAGGATCACCATCAGGTAGCACTCGGGGTTGTTCTCGGTGATCGCGTTGGCGAGCGACTGCAGCACCATCGTCTTACCCGCCTTGGGCGGCGAGACGATGAGCCCGCGCTGGCCCTTGCCGATGGGCGCCACGAGATCGATGATGCGGGTCGTGAGGATGCTCGCCTCGGTCTCCAGCCGCAGGCGCTCCTGGGGGTAGAGCGGGACGAGCTTGGAGAACTCCTGGCGGCCCTTGGCCTGGTCCGGCGACATACCGTTCACCGAGTCCAGGCGCACCAGGGCGTTGAACTTCTCGCGCCGTTCACCCTCGCGGGGCTGGCGGACCGCACCGATGATGTGGTCGCCCTTGCGCAGGCCGTTCTTGCGCACCTGGGCCAGCGAGACGTAGACGTCGCTCTGGCCGGGCAGGTAGCCGGTGGTGCGGACGAACGCGTAGTTGTCCAGGATGTCGAGGATCCCCGCGACCGGAAGCAGGACGTCGTCCTCGCCGATCACCGGCTCCGCTTCCTGGCCCCCGCCGCGCCCGCCGCGGCGGTCCCTGCGGTCCCGGCGGCGTCCGCGCCGACGGCCACCGCCACCGCCGCCGAAATCGTCGTCGTCGTTGCCGCGGCCCTGGTTCTGGCCGCCACCGCCGCCGCCCTGCTGGCGGTCGGAGTTGTTGTTCGAGTTCTGGTCGTCACCGCCTCGGTTGCGGTTGCGACGGTTGCGCTGGCGCTCGCGACCCTGCCCGGACCTGGTGTCACGGTCCTCGGAGTCGGGGCCGTTCTTCTGGGGGGTGCTGGATGTCTTGGTCACGCTGCTCGCGGAGGTTGAGGAGTCGGTGCCGTCCACCGATCGGGTCTGGTCACCGGACTCGTCGCCGCGCCTGCGGGACGAGCGGCGGTTACGGGAGGGCCGGTCGGCCTTCCCACCCTGGGTCTCGGTCACGGCCTGGTCCGACGGCCGCTGACCCGCACTCTTGCGCGGGGCCTCGTCCGTGCCCGACTTGGCGGGAGACTGGGGTTCGGCCTGGCCGTCAGTTGTATCGACCTTACCGGCCTTGGGCGCGGTGTCGGCGTGCTTTGCCGATTTGGCCTTGTCCGGACCGCCGACGGGGCCGCCCTGCTTGGCCTCGATCGCGGCGATCACGTCGCTCTTGCGCATGCGCCCCGTGCCGGTGATGCCCATGCTCGACGCGAGCTTCTGGAGCTCGGGGAGCTTCTGGGCGGCGAGCCCGGTACCGCGCGAGGCCGTACGGGGCCTTGACGAGGTCGCGGCTTCGCCGGCCTCCGAGGAGGCGTCGGCGCTCTTCTTGCTGTCGACCGCCGCGTCCGTTCGGAGTTCGGTGGTGTCGCTCACTAAGGGTCCTTCCCAAGGAGCGGGCATCGGCCGTCAGCTGTTTGCTTGAGCGGCCGGCCCGGTGGTGCGAACCGGCAGAGGCCGGGTAGGGCGTGCCCCACGTGGATGTTCGGAAACCGGCGAAAAACGGTCACCTACCCAATCGCGGCGGGCTCTGGGTACAGCCAGACGTCGGGGCGGATGGCTCGGAGGTGCTGCCCGTCAACCCTCCAGGCACGCTCATCCACGGGGGAAGAGCGGACTTTGGAGACGTGGGCACAGCGGTCAAACCGCTGACACGACACTTTGGCCACCGCCTCCGACAGGTCAAGAGATCGGACCGCCGAAGTATGGGACGCGGAAGCCGTTGTGGCGGATGAGCACACGCCCCGCAACGGGGCATCTGGTGCTTCACCCAGCCTAACATCACCAGAGGCCACGGCTATTCCTCGACACAGATGCTACGGATGGGGAGATGGGGTCCGCACCCCCGCCGGCTCGATGTGCAGGGGGCGTATGTCCCAATCATTACCCGCCCGCTGACGGATCGAATCAACCTGGCGGGCGATTTCCGGTGAATCCTCCCGCGCGGCACCCTCGGTCGTCGCGCACAGCACCAGCACCGTGGGCCCCGCCCCGGAGACCACCGCGGGCAGGTTCTCCAGTTCACGCAGGTCACCGATGAGGTTGAGGGTGCGCGGCATCGCGGGGGCCCGGTAGGACTCGTGTAGCCGATCCTCGGTGGCCGCGTACAGGGCCGCGGGTTGGCCACAAACGGCCGCCGTCATCAGCGCTGCACGGCCCGCGTTGAAGGCCGCGTCGCCGTGGGTGACGGTCTCCGGCAGGATCCCGCGGGCGCGTTCGGTGGAGAGCTTCCACCCCGGCACGCACAGGACGGGCAGGATCCGCTCGTCCGGGATGAGCCGCGCGACGCCCCAGGAACCGCTCTCGCGGAAGGCGACGGTGTAGCCGCCGTAGACACAGGGGGCCACGTTGTCCGGATGCCCCTCGATGTCCGCGGCGACCTGGTAGATCCAGTCGCGGTCCGGGCCTCCGTCGGCACCGGACCGGCCCAGGAGGGCCGCCGCGGCCGCCACCCCGCCGACGATCGCGGAGGACGACGAACCGAGGCCGCGCGCGTGCGGGATGTGGTTGGCGCAGTGCAGATCCAGGCCGGGCAGCTTCTCACCGTCCCGGTCGAAGGCCTCCCGCATGGCGCGGACGACGAGGTGGCGCCGGTCGAGCGGAACCTCACCCGAGCCTTCCCCCTCGACCCGGATGCGGAGTTCGTCGTCCTGGCGGAGCGAGACGTCGAACTCGTTGTACAGCTGGACGGCCATCCCGAGGGCGTCGAAACCCGGACCGAGGTTGGCGCTGGTGGCCGGGGCACGGACAGACACCCGTTCGGGGCGCGTTGAGGTCAAGATCGCTCTCCAAACAAGCGATGATCTTGCCCCTGTCTCCACTCTCGACGGGCGAGCATGGCCCTGGGGGCAAGATCATCGCGGTAAGCGGCTAGGCGAGGTCGAGGGCCTTGGCGGCGGCTTGGGCGTCGACGGGGACGGTGGTGGCGGAGGAAGCTCCGGCCAGCGCCCAGTCGGGGTCCTTGAGGCCGTTTCCGGTCACGGTGCACACGATGCGGCTGCCCTTGGGGATGTGCCCGGCCTCGGCGGCCTGGAGGAGGCCGGCGACGCTCGCGGCGGAGGCGAGTTCGACGAACACGCCCTCCTCGGCGGCGAGAAGCTTGTAGGCGGCCATGATCTGGCGGTCGGTGACCTTGTCGATGCTGCCGCTGGACTCGTCGCGGGCCTGCTCGGCAAGCTTCCAGGAGGCCGGATTGCCGATGCGGATCGCGGTCGCGATGGTGCTGGGGCTGGGGACCGGGGCGCCGTTGACGATGGGCGCCGACCCGCTGGCCTGGAAGCCGAGCATGCGCGGGGCCTTGCTGGAGACACCGTCCGCGGCGTACTCGGTGTAGCCCATCCAGTAGGCGGTGATGTTGCCGGCGTTGCCCACCGGGATGCAGTGGATGTCCGGTGCGTCGCCGAGGGCGTCCACGATCTCGAAAGCCGCGGTCTTCTGGCCCTGGAGGCGGTAGGGGTTGACCGAGTTCACCAGCGCGACCGGGTAGTCGACGCTGAGCTTGCGGGCGAGTTCGAGGCAGTCGTCGAAGTTGCCGTCCACCTGGAGCAGGCGGCCCCCGTGCACGAGGGCCTGGGCGAGCTTGCCCATCGCGATCTTGCCCTGGGGCACCAGCACGGCGCAGGTCATACCCCCGCGGATGGCGTAGGCGGCGGCGCTGGCGCTGGTGTTGCCGGTGGAGGCGCAGATAACGGCCTTGGCGCCGTCCTCGGCGGCCTTGGTGATGGCCATGGTCATCCCGCGGTCCTTGAAGGAGCCGGTGGGGTTGAGGCCCTCGACCTTGAGGAAGACCTCGCAGCCCGTCAGCTCGGATACGCGCGTGGCAGGCAGCAGGGGCGTGCCGCCCTCCTGGAGGGTGACGACGGGGGTGCTCTCGTTGACGGGAAGGCGGTCGCGGTATTCCTCGACGATGCCTCGCCACGCCCGTGCCATGCTCACGACGGTTTCCCTTTCGGGTGGAAGCGGTTTCGCTTGACGCGATGGAATGGGGTGGGGCTTACGCGGAGGCGATCGCCCCCACCTGCTACGAGTCTATGACCCGGCCCGGACTGTCTTGCATCCCGGGCAGATATTTCTCACTATTCGGACGCCGGGATCCGTGCTGGGACGGATCCCGGCTTGTCGCGGCTACTCCTGGAAGGTCTCCACACGCATAACGCTGGCGACCTCGCGGACCATCGGGTGCACGCTGAGCTCCTCGACGGTGGCGCTGAGCGCGGCGTCGGGGGCGGGGTGGCTGACCAGCACGAGCTGGGCGTCGTCACCGGTGCCCTCCTGGCGCACGTTCTTGATGGACACCCCGTGGTCGGCGAAGATCTCGGCGACCTTGGAGAGCACACCAGGGCGGTCGGCGACGTCCAGCGCCACGTGGTAGCTGGTGATGGTGTGGCCCATGTCGTGCACCGGCAGACCGGTGTCGTGGGCGCCCTCCCCCACCGAGGTGCGGGCGAGGCGGTTGCGCGCCACCGCCACCATGTCGCCCAGGATGGCGCTGGCGGTGGGGGTGCCCCCGGCGCCGGCGCCGTAGAACATGAGGCTCCCGGCGGACTCCGCCTCGACGAACACCGCGTTGTAGGCCTCCTTGACGTTGGCCAGCGGGTGCTCGACCGGCAGCATCACCGGGTGGACCCGCACACCCACGGACTCGCCGTCCTCCGAGCGCTGGCAGATCGCCAGGAGTTTGACGACGCAGCCCATCGCGCGGGCACTGGCGATGTCGGCGGCCGACACCGCGGTGATGCCCTCGCGGTGGACGTCGGCGGCCGTGACCCGCTGGGTGTGGAAGGCCAGGCGGGCCAGGATCGCGGCCTTGGCGGCGGCGTCGAAGCCCTCGACGTCCGCCGTCGGGTCGGCCTCCGCGTACCCGAGGGTCTGGGCCTCCTCCAAGGACTCGGTGAAGCCGGCCCCCTGGGAGTCCATGCGGTCCAGCACGTAGTTCGTGGTGCCGTTCACGATGCCGAGGACCCGGTCGACCCGGTCCCCGGCGAGGGAGTCGCGCAGCGGGCGCAGCAGCGGGATCGCACCCGCCACGGACGCCTCGTAGTACAGATCGACCCCCGCCTCGCGCGCCGCAGCCTGTAGCGTCTGCCCGTCCTCGGCCAGCAGCGCCTTGTTGGCCGTCACCACGGACTTGCCCGCCTTGACCGCCGCGAGCATCAGGGAACGGGCGGGTTCGATCCCGCCGATGACCTCGACCACGACATCGATGTCCGGGCGGGTGACCAGCGCCGTGGCGTCGGTGGTCAGCAGCGCCGGGTCGACGCCGCGATCGCGGTCCAGCCGACGGACCGCGATACCACCGATCTCGATCGGCGTGCCGATCCGCGCGGCCAGTTCCTCGGACTGCTCGTTGACCAGGCGGACGACTTCCGAACCCACAACGCCGCATCCGAGCAGCGCCACCTTCATCGCCATTTGGGCGTGACTCCCACTTCTCTCGTGTCCGGCCTGCCGGACGCCGGTACGACGCCCGTCGTACGGACGGTTCAGCCTACGTCGAGGCGGAGGAGGTCCTCCTCGTTCTCCCTGCGCACGATGGCCCGTGCCTCCGCGTCCCGGACCGCCACCATGGCGGGGCGGGGCAGGTGGTTGTAGTTGCTCGCCATGGAATAGCAGTAGGCGCCCGTGGCGGCCACCGCCACCAGGTCGCCCGGCCGAAGGTCGGCGGGCAAGTAGAGGTCGTGCACGATGATGTCACCGCTCTCGCAGTGCTTGCCGACCAGACGGGAGAGCATCGGCTCGGCGTCGCTCTCCCGGGACACCAGCTGGCTGGTGTACTCCGAGCCGTACAGGGCGGTGCGGATGTTGTCGCTCATCCCGCCGTCGACACTGACGTAGGTGCGGATGCCCTCGACGTCCTTGACGGTACCGACCTCGTAGACGGTGATCCCGGCGGGACCGGCGACGGCGCGCCCCGGCTCGACGGCGATACGCGGCACGGGAAGCCCGGCGTCCGTGCACTCGCGCCGCACGATGGCGGTGAGGCTGGCGGCGATGGTCTTGGGGTCCAGCGGATCGTCACCGGAGGTGTAGGCGATGCCCAGGCCGCCGCCGAGGTCGAGTTCGGCGAGCGTGACGTCGAGTTCTTCGTGGATCTGCGTGAGGAACCGGGTCACCCGGCGGGCGGCGACCTCGAAGCCCGAGGTGTCGAAGATCTGCGAGCCGATGTGCGAGTGCAGGCCGACCAGGTCCAGGTGCTCGGCGGCGAGGACGCGGCGGACCGCCTCCGCGGCGGCGCCAGTGCTGAGCGCGAAGCCGAACTTCTGGTCGTCGTGCGCGGTGGCGACGAACTCGTGGGTGTGCGCCTCCACTCCGGTGGTGACGCGGATCAGGACCTTGGGGCTGGCGCCGAGCTCGGCTGCCACGGCCTCCAGGCGGTCGATCTCGTCCAGGGAGTCCAGGATGATCCGGCCGACCCCGGCCTCCACCGCGCGGCGGAGTTCGCCGACGGACTTGTTGTTGCCGTGCATGGCGACGCGGTCGGTGGGGACTCCGGCGGCCAGGGCCACTGCCAGTTCACCGCCGGAGCACACGTCGAGCTTGAGCCCCTCCTCGACCACCCAGCGGGCGACGGCCTTGGTCAGCAGGGCCTTGCCCGCGTAGTAGACGTCCGCGTCGGAGAAGGCGGTGGCGTAGTCCCGGGCGCGGGCACGGAAGTCCTCCTCGTCCATGATGAAGAGAGGAGTGCCGTATTCGGCGGCGAGGGTGCGCACGCCGATGCCGCCGACGGTGACCTCGCCGTCCGACCGGCGCGCGGTGGCGGGCCAGACCTTCGGGTCCAGCGTGTTGAGGTCCTCTGGCGGCAGCGGCGGGTTGTCCTCCGGCAGGACCTCCGCGTGGCGGGATCCGGCAGGGTGGGCGTAGCGGCTCATGGCGGTCTTTCGGCTGGGACTCTGTACGTCTGGCTGTGCTGTGCCGATGGGGCTGCTGCAGGAGCGGTAGGAATCGCACCGCACGGCACCGTGCCGGGCCGTGGGCGCACCCGCACCATTCCATTGTCCATTAAACAGATCGGAACACAGGTGTTGGGCTCGTTCCACCGATCGGTGGCAACGGGATGTCTACAGCCTTGTGGGCGCTGACACCCCGAGCAGGAAGAGGCCGGTGTTGAGGACACCGGCGACGGCGGCGGGCAACGCCGGGTCGAGGGCGGCCCGCATCGGTTCCGGCCCCGCCCCGCCGACGGCGGTGGAACTCGTCCGCCACTCATCGTAGGCACTGGTCAGTGCTTCCAGGTATCTGACCAGGATATGGGGTTCCTCTCGGCGCGCCGCGGTGTCGAGGACACTGGGCCCGTCGAAGAGGAGCCCGCGAACCTTGCTGTTGCCCCCGTGTTGGCAGTCAGTGCGCTGGACGAAAGCGCCCTCGGCCGCCCAGCGGAGGCTGCTCAGCGCGTGCGCGTGTGCGTAGCGCAGCCGGAAGGCGGGGTTGGCGTCGGTGAGGCGGACCCACGCCCCTGGGCGCTCGGCGGAGGGCAGGACCGGCAGGCCCTGGCCGGTCGTCTCGGTGTCGTGCGGTCTCTCGGGGATCGAGCGGCAGAACGCGATCCGCGCGCTCGCCTCGCCGATCCGGCCGAGCGCCCGGCCAGAGGGGGTGAACAGTTCGGAGCGGTCGGTGTCCAGGTAGCGGTCGCGCCAGGAGACCTCGCCCCCAGGACCGGGCGGCGGCACCCGCTCACCGACGGCCATGGCGATGCGCGCCCGCGCGTCCGCCCTGGCGTACCGGCGGGCCTGGGCGACCGGACCGGCCTCGTGCAGGGCGGAGCGCGGCCAGTCCCCCGTCCCGGTCCAGTCGCGGCCGGTCAGGAAGCTGGGGCCGTCGGCGGCCGCGTACAGGAGGTTCTGCCGCTGTGCGCAGGTGAAGGTGAAGTTGGCGAAACCGCGCTTGTCCTCCAGGACCCGGGCGAAACCGGCGTCCGGTTCGCCCTTGTCGGCCATGGCGCCGACCTGCGCGACGATCCGCCCGGACACCAAGTGCCGGTGGGCGTTCTCCCGGCCCGTGGGCAGCTGGCTCCGGACTCTGCCGACCAGGCGCGGGGCCAGTGCGACGGCGGCGTCGGCCTCCGAGCCCGTGTGGCCGGCACGCGGCCACACGAACGGGATGTCGGCGTCGCCGAGGTCGAAGGCGCGCAGCGCGGCGCGGCGGACGACTGATTCCAGCCTCCGAGGGGTCACGCCGCTCCCCCGATCCCGCCGTCGCCCTTTCCGGGGAGGGCCCGGATGAGGTCGACCAGCTCGTCGGGGTCGAAGGGTTTGGTGAGGTAGTCGTCCACGCCGATCCGCTCACCGCGTCTGCGGTCGTCTGACTGGGCCCGAGCGGTCACCATGACGATGCGCCGGTCGTAGCCGTCCGCCCGCAGGCGCTCCACCGTGGCCCACCCGTCGAGTCTGGGCATCATCACGTCCATGGTGATGACGTCGGGGTCGACGTGTGCGAACCGGTCCAGGCAGTCCTGCCCGTCCGTCGCGGTGAACACCTCGAACCCCTCCAGTTCGAGGTTGAGGCGGATGAGTTCGCGGATCACCTCGTCGTCCTCGACGACGAGAACCCGTGTGGGAAGGGCGTTCACGACCGTGACACTACCCGTGCCGGGCGAGAGGGCACCACTGGATTCGGGTATCCGGCCGGCCTTGGCACCCCCGCCCCACACGAGTGGACGACCACACCGCAACCACTGCTACAGTTGTTCACGCAGCAGCGCCCCCTTAGCTCAGGGGATAGAGCACCGGCCTCCGGAGCCGGGCGCGGAGGTTCGAATCCTCCAGGGGGCACCGAGCAGATGGGAACACTCTACGAGTGTTCCCATCTTGTGTGTCTGGCCCCTGTTCGCTACCAGCGGCCTGTTCAACCGCTTGGATCGAGTCATCCAAGAACCCATCTGCATCGCCCCCGGTCGGTTGGAGACCCAATCTCCGCGGGTGAAGCAGATCCCTCCCCGGTACCAGTGGTCAAGTACCGGGGCGAGGCGTACAGTTGCCCGAAGGTGAGTCGGGAAGTCTGGTCGACAGTAGTCCGCCCTCTACCTGAAACCAGGCAACATGCGTCCCTCCGCACCCACCCCTGCCCAGTCTGTCTACCGGTCCGGGTCGGCTCAGCGCGACATCCAGGACTGGTGCTCGGATCGCATCGCGGCATACGCCGCTGTACATGCGCGCCCGACGATTCCCACCTCACTGGGGCCCACCCGAGTGTTCAGCGTGGAAGGGGGAGCTGGAACGCCGGTCTTCATCCTCCCCGGCGCCGGGCTCAACACGGCCACGCTCCTGGAAGCCGTTCGTGTCCTGTCCGAGGACAGGCCCGTCCTGGTTGCCGACCTTCCCGGACACCCCGGGCTGAACGACGGCACCCGGCCGGCCCGCCCCCGAATGGCCACCTATGGTGACTGGTTGGACGAGACCCTCCCACAAGCCACAGGCCAACCAGTGATCCTCCTGGGAAGCGGAGCGGGCGCAGCCACCGCGTTGTGCTCCACTCCCAGCCCCCTCATCCGTGGAATCTGCCTGGTCAATCCCGCGGGACTGGTTTCGGCTGGACCGGGGACCGGCCTGATGGGCGCTTTCCTGAGGTGGAGGCTCGACCCGGCAGCGGAGTCCAGCGCGTCCATGCTTCGGCTCCTGGGATTTCCCTCCATGACGGAGCCCGGCCATGCCGTGTTCGTGGAGTGGATGACCTTGGTGGCGCGCTCCTGCCGGGTCCGCGCACTGTTGCCCCCTCGTCCTCTGCGGTCAGGCGTCTACCAGCGGTGGGAGGGCGTTCCGACCAGTGTCGCCACCGGGTCCGAGGACCCGCTCTTTTCCCCGTACTTGCTTGACAGTCCCACTCGGCTCTTTCTGAACACCCGAGTACAGACGCTGCACGGCTCCGGACATCTGGCACTCCGCGACCGGCCGGACCGGATCCGCGAGCTCCTGCGCGGCTTCCCAGCCACCGTGGGATGAGATCTCGTCGCTACCGGCGGCTGGGCTGGCCACAGCCCAGGGCGAACCTCCGGTCCACTAAGGAATCCCGGTCCTGGCAGAAGCCCGCGAGGGTGTTCCTCCTGCTGTTTGTGACCGTGGATCTGATCGGTACCGGCCTGCTCATGACATCGTGGTCAACGACGGGCGGCCAAGGGCTGGACTTCACCTCCGCCCTCTTCACCGCCACCACTTCGCTGGCCGTCTGCGGGCTCAGCGTCGTCTCCATCGGCGACGACCTCAGCGGCTGGGGGCAAGGCGTCGTCTTGGTGCTGATGCAGGTCGGCGGCATGGGGATCATGACGTTGGCCGCGCTGCTGGGTACCGCTGTCATCCACCGATTCGGGTTACGGATGCAGCTCAACGTGCAGGCCGAGACCCGCAGTCTGTGGATCGGTGACGTACGCGGGGTCGTCAGCAGGGTCCTCATCATCTTCGCCGTGATCCAGGGCGCCACGTTCTTACTGATCACCCCACGGTTGTGGCTCGGCTATGAGATGAGCTTCGCAGAAGCGGCCTACACCGGGCTGTTCCACTCGGTCTCGGCCTTCAACAACGCCGGGCTGTCCCTTTACGACGACAGCCTCGTCAGATTCTCCGGCGACGCCCTGGTCCTCCTACCTGTCATCTGCGCCGTCGTCCTCGGAGGGATCGGCTTTCCGGTGCTGATCGAGCTGCGCCGCCACCTCCGCACACCGCACAGGTGGAGCCTGCACACCAAGATCACGGTCACGACCACTCTCGTACTCTTTCTCGCCGGAGCGGTCCTCATCACCCTGATGGAATGGGACAACCCCGACACGCTCGGGCAGCTGAGCGGGTGGGCCAAGGTCACCGACGGCATCTTCCACGGCGTTATGCCGCGCAGCGGAGGCCTGAACGTTGTCGAAACGGGTCAGATGCAGGACTCCACTCTCCTACTGACGATCATGCTCATGTTCGTCGGCAACGGCAGCGCCGGCACCGCCGGAGGCATCAAGGTCGCCACACTCGCGGTGATCTTCCTCGTGATCCTGGCCGAGTTCCGGGCCCACGACAAGGTGCACGTCTACGGCCGTCAGCTCCCAGCCGAGGTGATCCGCCAGGCTCTGAGCCTGATGTTCCTGTCCGCGACCATCGTCGCCTTCAGCACGATACTGCTGGTGCACACGACACAGTTCAGCCTCATGCAGGTGATGTTCGAGACCGTCTCCGCATTCGCTGTGGTGGGTCTGTCCACCGGTATCACCGGCGACCTGCCCCAATGGGCCCAGATCCTCCTGGCGGTACTCATGGTGGCCGGGAGGATCGGCCCCATCACGTTCGTCACCGCGTTGGCCTTCCGGGAACGCCACCGCCGCTACGAACTGGCCGAAGCCCGGCCGATCATCGGTTGAGACCCCCAATACGAAGAAGAGGGGCATGATGTCCCGCAGAAGCAGAAAACTGGACAAACGCGCTCTGGTCATCGGACTGGGCCGCTTCGGCAGCTCACTCTGCCTGGAGCTCGTCGAGCGCGACTGGGAAGTCCTCGGAGTAGACACGCAACCGCGGTTGGTGCAGACCTACGCCGAACAGCTCACCCACACCGTCGTCGCCGACGCAACCGACGAGGCGGCACTGCGCCAAGCGGGCGCTCACCAGTTCCACCGGGCCGTGGTAGCCATCGGCGACCACCTGGAGGAGAGCATCCTGGCCACCTCCCTCCTGGTCGACCTGGGTGTGCAGGACATCTGGGCCAAGGCCATGAACCGCAGGCACGGACGCATCCTGGAGCAGATCGGCGCCCACCATGTCGTGCTTCCGGAGCACGACATGGGCGAGCGCGTCGCACACCTGTTGTCCGGACGCATGCTCGACTACGTGGAGTTCGAGGAAGGGTTCGCCCTTGGCACGACCAAGGCACCACGGGAACTGGTCGGCAAGCCGCTCGGGGAGACCAGGGTCCGGCAGAAGTACGGGGTCACGGTGGTCTCGGTCAAGCGCAGGGGGAAGACCTTCACCTACGCCACTCAGGAAACGCGGCTGCACACGGGCGACGTGATCGTCGTGGCGGGCCGGACCGACGATGTCGAGCGGTTCGCCGAGTCGACGCCCTGAGTCCAGCTCCGCGGTCGTGGGCCGGTGCCTGCGTCGGAACTCTGTACACGGAGTACCGGTACGGATAATGTTAGAAAGTAACTTGTTACCAACTAACATCTCATTGTGCGGGAACCATGGTGCACCGGCGGGAAAGACAGCGGGCGAACACCCGGAACGCGCTGCGTGGCGCGGCGTTCCGCCTGTTCACCGAGCACGGGTACGAGAACACGACTGTCGCGCGGATCGCGGCCCAGGCGGGCGTCTCTCACATGACGTTCTTCCGGTACTTCCCCACCAAGGAGGACGTGGTCCTGCAGGACGACTACGACCCGATGCTCGAAGAGCTGATCCGCGCCCAGCCCTCGGAGAACCCTCCCCTGCGACGTGTCCGCGACGCGCTCATGAGCGCGATTCCGGAGGTCTACGCACAGGAGAGGGAAGATCTGCTCCTGCGTTCCCGTCTGCTGTTGAGCACCCCGGCCCTCCGTTCCCGCATGGGCGAGAGCCTGCGCGGTTCTCAGACGGCGTTCGAGAGAGGGCTCTGCGATAGGCCCGAGTCTGAGGACCCGCCGATGACCGTACGTGTCGTGGCCTCGGCATGTGTCGCCGCGCTCACGACCGCCATCACCGTCTGGGTCGAGGAGGGCGGCACAGGGGACCTGCCGACGCTCATGGAGCAGGCCTTCAACGCCCTCGAACCACCTGGAGCACCGGATGTCTGAGAGCAACGCCACCGACGACGTCATCTCCGTATCGGACCTGCGCGTGCGCTACCGCAGAGCGAGCAGGGACGCGGTACGGCAGATGGGCTTCACCGTGGGGCCGGGTGAGGTCTTCGGGTTCCTCGGCCCTTCGGGGGCGGGCAAGTCCACGGTCCAACACGTGCTGACCCGACTGCTGCGCGGCTACAGCGGCCGGGTCCGGGTACTCGGCCACCCGCTGCCGGAGTGGGGCAGGGACTACTACGAGCGGATCGGCGTCGGCTTCGAGCTGCCCGCCGAGTTCACCCGTCTGACCGCGACCGAGAACCTGGAGGTGTTCGCTTCCCTGTATCGGGGACCGGTGACCGAGCCCGCCGAACTCCTGGACCGCGTTGACCTGGCAGAGGCCGCGCACCAGAGGCTGAGCACCTTCTCAAAGGGGATGAGGATGCGCCTGAGCCTGGCACGGGCTCTGCTCAACCGCCCCCGGCTGCTCTTCCTGGACGAGCCCACCTCGGGCCAGGACCCTGTGCGCGCGGCGCGCCTGCGCGAAGTCATCCGGGGCGAGGCGGACCGGGGCACCACCGTCTTCCTGACCACCCACGACATGCGCACGGCCGAGTACCTGTGCGACCGGCTGGCCTTCGTCGTCGACGGTCGGATCGCCGCCGTCGACACCCCGGACGGATTCCGCCGCCGCTACGGTCGGCCCGGCGTCGTGGCAGAGTACGTGACCGACGGCCGTCCCCACCGGCGCACCTTCGACCTCGCGGACCTGGGCACCCAAGGTGAGCTCTCGGGCCTGGTTGCCTCGGGCGCGGTCACGGCCCTGCACACACGCGAGGCCACACTCGACGAGGTCTTCGCCGAGGTCACCAGGGTCCGGCTGTGAGCCGGCTCACCGGCGCGTTCGCGCTGGAGATGAAGGTGATGTGGCGGTACGGGGTCGTGGCGATCGCCACCGTTCTCGCCGTGCTCTGGACCGGGCTGCTGCTCGCCCTGCCCACGGCGGGAGCACAGGCACTGGCCCCCTACCTCCTGTTCCTGGACACGGCCGGGTTCGGGGCGCTGTTCGCCGTCGCCCTGCTCATGTTCGAGCGGACCGAGGGCACCGATGCCGCCCGGGCGGTCACCCCCGTCAGCCCGCGGGAGACCGCGCTCTTGCGTGTGGGGGTACTGACCCTGCCGGTCGTCGCAATGGCGATCCCCATGATCGTGGTAACCGCGCCGGAAGGGAGGCTTTGGGGAGCGCTCGGATACGGCACAGCCGGGGTCACGCTCACCTCGGTCCTTCTGGTGGCCGCGTGCATGGGGCTGGGCGCGCTCACCCGTACCTTCCAGGGTGCCCTGCTCGCCACGGCTCCGGCCATAGCCCCACTGATCGCGGTCCCGGCACTGCACCTGGCCGGTGTGGCCCAGAGCCCGCTGCAGTGGATCGTTCCCACCACAGCGGGCGCCGAGCTGATCAACCGTGGCCTGACCGGCCAGACGGGGAGCCCGGAGACTCCCGGTGGGGAGATCGTGCTGCTGTACGCGGCGGGGTGCGCGGTGGCCCTCTGCTGGTGGGCCGCCCGGCGGAACGCCGTCACCGGAGAGGGGGCCGCTCTCCACAGCGACCGCGGTTCCGCGGGGGCCGGGCTGGACGCCGGCCGCCGCGCACGCCGGAGCTCCACCCCTCGGTACGCTCGGGCGCGCTCACGTCCCGCGGCCGAATCCATGCGGGGGCTCCACCCGGTCCTGAGCCTCGCCCGGTTCGAACTCGTCGGCGGGCGACGCGATCCGCTCCTGTTGGCCGTAGCCCTGGCGCCCCTGCCCCTGTCACTGGTGCTCCGGTGGGCCTATCCAGCGCTCGCCGAGTACCTCCGGTCCGCCCACGGGTTCGACCCCGCTCCGCACGCCCCCGCCGTGTTCGGCGCACTGGTCCTGCTGCACGTCCCGATGATGGTCGGCTCGGTGGTGGCGCTGCGCGTCACGGAGGACGTGGACGACCGCACCCTGCTGGTACTGCGCGTCTCTCCGCTGTCCCTGACGGCCTACTTCGGTTTCCGAGTGGGGACGGCATTCCTACTCGCCCTGATCGGGCTGACGATCGCCGCGCCCCTGTCGGGCCTGGCCCCGGAGATATCGCCGGGCCTGGTCGCGGCCGTGCTGCTCGCTGCGCTGTTCGCGCCCCTGGTGGTGCTGGCCACCGCGGCGTTCGCGAGTAACAAGGTCGAGGCCCTCGTCGTGCTCAAGGCGGTGGGGGCCGTGTCCGTCCTGACCCCCGTGCTGGCCTGGGTACTACCCGACCTCTGGTGGTCGCCGATGATGGCCCTACCGCCCACGTGGTCGCTGCTGGCCCTGACCGGGTACCCGGGCGATGCGGTCGCTTCGCCGTTGATCCTGCTCGGTGGGTCAGTGACCGCGCTGGTTGTCGCCCTGTCCCTGGTCCGGCGAATACGGTCACGCCTGATCTCATAACGCTCCGTCCGGTCGCTGCCCGGAATCCCGGGATCGGGGTTCCGGTGCTCTTCCGCCAGAACAGCCCGCCCCACCTCCACACCTCCACCACCGGACTAGGGCATTTCGAGATGCGATCCCCATCCCTGATCACGGTGCTGCCCAGGCCAGGTCACGCGGCCTACCGGTGGAAACCGGGGCGGGGCGCCGCACTGGTCACGGAGTTCTCCGATGCCCTGGCTGCGCCCGGAAAGGGTGGTAGAGGGTAGAGCTGAGACGAGTACCGGAGGTCCATCCGGTCACCGATGTCCTTGACTTCCGGCGCTCAGACTGATTCTCTATGAACAAATAACCCTTTTGTTTTTATAGTCGCCGGAGGCGTCGCATGGACGTCGATCTCGTCACCGCACTCACCTCACCGAAGCGCGACAGCGCACTCGAGCGCCTGTGCGCAGGACCACCGGTCAAGACCGCCAGGTACTTCGACGGAACCGTGATCACCCTGGTCACCGGCCACGAGGAGATCATGACGGTGTTGAGCGACCCCCGGTTCAGCAACGATCCGAGTAAACAGACCAAGTTGGATTTCTCCAGCGCGGTGGGGCTCCCCGAGGACGTACGGCCCTACTTCACGGCGGCACTGGGTGCCCAGGACGCACCGGACCACACGCGCCTGCGCCGACTGGTCTCCAAAGAGTTCACCTTCCGCCGGGTGGAGCGACTCAAGCCGCGGATCCGGCAGCTCACCGACGAACTACTGGACGCGCTGCCACGGGAGGCCGACCTCGTCTCGGAGCTGGCCTACCCGCTGCCGATCCGGGTGATCTGCGAGCTCCTCGGGGTGCCCTTGGCGGACCAGGACCGCTGGCGCCAGTGGGCACGGGGGATGAGTTCCCTGGACCCGGAGACGATGGGCGCCAGTTCCCGGGGCCTGGTCGCCTACATCCGGGAGCTGGTCGCCGCCAAGCGCGCGGCCCCGGGAGAGGATCTGCTGTCCGCCCTCGTCGCACACGATGAGTTGACCGAGCACGAGATTGTGTCGCTGTCCCTGAGCATCCTGCTCGCCGGGCACGAGACCACCGTCGCGATGATCGCCGGCGGTGTGCTGATGCTGCTGAACCACCCCGAGCAGCGAGAGCGGCTGACCACCGACCCGGAGTCCGTGGCCGAGGCGGTGGAGGAGTTCCTGCGTTACAACGGGGCCGCGGACGCGGGGGTGTTCCGCTACACCTTGGAGCCGGTGGAGCTGGGAGGCACCACCATCCCCGCCGACGAGCCGGTGATGCCCCTGTACTTCGCGGGCAACCGGGACCCTCGGAAATACCCACAGCCGTTCGAGCTGCGACTGGACCGCGGACATGCCGACCACCTCGCCTTCGGGCACGGCATGCACTACTGCCTCGGCGCCGCGCTGGCCCGTGCAGAGCTGCGGATCGTCTTCACCGAGCTGCTGCGCCGTTTCCCCGGCCTCGCCCTCGCACACCCTGAGGAGCCGCCCACCTGGCGGCCCGGCCCGTCGCGGGCGCTGGACACCCTCCACGTGCGACTGCGCTGACCACCTGAGTACCCGAAACCCCGAGCGATCACGCTGCCAAGGAGAGGAAGACACCCGTGCCGCCCACGTTCACCCCGAAGGAAAGGGAGCGCGTCACCGGCCTCCTCCTGGAGACGGGCCTTCGGTTGTTCACGACGCAAGGCCTGCGCAAGACCTCCCTGGCGGAGCTCGTCGCCCCGGCGGGTATCGCCAAGAGCAGCTTCTACGTCTTCTTCGACTCCAAGGAGGCCCTGTACCTCACGCTCATGGAACGCCGGACGGGCAAGGTCAGGAAGCGGGTGATCGACGACGCCCTGTTGAGCACGCCGGACACCCGGGAGGCGCTGCGCCGCTTCCTGCACGCCACGGTCGCCGAACTCTCCACCGATCCCCTCTACCGGCGCCTTGCCACCCATCCGGAGGAGATGGCCGCGGTCGCCTGGAAGGTCTCGGCGGATCCACATTCCGCGGGGCCGGACAGCCCGCTCACCGAACTGCACGCGTTCATCACCGCCCGCCAGGCCGAGGGGGAGCTGGTCGGAGCCGATCCAGCCGCGATCGTGGGGGCCATCCAGAGCGTGCTGCTGCTACCCATGAACACCGAACACCTGGCCTCTCCCGAGCACTACCCGCAGACCCTCGACCTCGTGATCGACCTCGTCGCCTCAGGGCTGACCGCCACGGAAGGTCCCGGAACATGAGAGCGCTCCTACTCACCCAAGGCACACGCGGGGACGTCCAGCCCTTGCTGGCTCTGGCCCGGGCCTTGGAGGCCTCCGGGCACACGGCCCTGGTCGCCGGTCCCGCTCACTGCGCCCGACTGGCCGCCGCCCAAGGTGTCGACTACCACCCCACCGACGACGGGGTCACCGGGCTGACGGGCGATCCGGACCTGCCCGGTGTCATGGACACCGGGCTGCGGGGGGTGCGCGGAACCGCGCAGGCGGTTCGGCTACTGCGACGCATCAAGGGGGCCACGGGCCGGGTGTATGAGGACATGGCGGACGCGGCCGAAGACGGTGCCGACATCGTCGTCCACACCGTGGGACTACCCGGCCAGCACATCGCCGAATACCTCGGGGCCCGGGCCGTGCCGGTCGCCTTGCAACCATCCTGGATCCCCACCCGCGCCTTCCCGGTCCCCGGTGCACCGTGGCCGAGGTGGGTGCCCAGCGCGTTCAACCGGCTCAGCTACCGGCTGGTCGCTCTGGCACTGCGCGGACAGCGTGGGGCGGCGCTGCGGCTGCGCCGCGAAAGGCTCGGCCTGGGCCGCCCAGGTCGGCACGTCCCGCCGGATCTGCCCGACGGCCGCCGCACCCCTCTACTGCAGGCATTCAGCCGGCATCTCCTTCCTGAGAGGGTCGATTACCCGCCAGGCGTGCACACGACCGGGTTCTGGTTTCCGCCCCCGGACGAGGACTGGACACCGTCGCCGGGGCTGGAGGACTTCCTCGAGGCGGGCGAGGCCCCCGTGTTCATCGGGTTCAGCAGCACCCCCACGAAGGACCCGGCCGCTTCGTGGCGGCTGATCACGGGAGCGGTCCGGCGGGCGGGCGTACGCGCGGTGATCGCGACGGGCTGGGGCGGTATCGCCCCGGACGGCACACACGAAGGCATTCTGGCCATCGACGAGGCACCGCACGAACGCATCTTCCCGCGCTGTGCGGCCGTGGTGCACCATGGCGGCGCGGGCACCACCGCGACAGCGCTGGCCAGTGGCCGTCCCCAGGTGGTCTGTCCCTTCTGGGGCGACCAGCCCTTCTGGGCCCAGCGGTCCTATGCCGCCGGGGCCGCCACCCCGCCCCTGCGGGGCCAGGATCTGACTGAGGGCGCACTCGCCGCCGCGATCGGCGACGCGGCGTCCGACCAGGTGATGGCCTCCACCGCGGAACGGATAAGAGCCCGGGTGCGGCAGGAGGAGGGGGTGGCCGGCGCGGTGCGCTTCCTGGAGGACGCGGCGGCGAGTGCCCCACCCCACAGCGGTGGGTGAAGGAGGCGGGGCCGTCTCGCGTCTGTCTCAGACGGGCAGGTCCCGTCGGCGCAGCGCCCACACCCCCGCGGCCAGGAGCGCGGCGGCCAGCACCATGAGCAGCGGGTAGGTTGCAGCTGTCTCCCGGTAGAAGGGGTTGACGTGCGCGAAAGGTGAGAGCAGTAGGAACAGCAGCTCCGGCACCAGGCCGATCTTCACCGCGATCTCGGTCACGATGCCCACACCGAGCGCGGTCCAGCCGACCGCCGCGCTCAGGCGCGGCACCAGCCCTTGGACCAAGACGGTCGCCCCGACCACGACCCACACGGCCGGTGCCAAGGACAGGGTCAACACGGTGAACCGAGCGATGTCAGCGCCCGTCTGTCCTCCGGCGAGCCCGGAACCCAGACCGACGGACGTCCCCAGGGCCGCCAGCAGCACGACCGGAGCAGCCAAGGCCGCGCCCACGTGTGCCACGGCCCAAGCACTGCGCCCGGTCGGCCCGGACAGTAGTAATTCGGCCGTGCCCGCGGTCTCCTCCCGGCGGATGCGCAGCGCCGTGAACAGCGCATGCGCGGCGACCGGGAAGACGAACACGAAGATGACGTAAGTGAAGAAGGTGTCCGCTGGAGCCACGCCCATTTCGGAGGCCATGGCACGCACCCACGGCATGTCCGCGTACTCGGCCATCGCCCCGGTCCCGACGTAGCCCATCGCCAGTCCCATGGTTGTGACGGCCACCGCCCACCCGGCTAGCGGGGCGCGATCCAATCGCCAGGTCAGTGCCGATACCGACCGCAGCCACCCGGCTCCCCGCGCACGGCCGGGACGCTGCGGCAACACACCCACTCCCAGATCGCGCCGGTCGGCCAGGACGAATGCCGCGGCCACGGTCAGCAAGATCCAGGCCAGGGCGGGGAGCAGTACCCACCACTGTTCGTCGGCGAAGGGGCGCAGGTTCTCCCACCACCCCTGCGGCACCAACCAGGTCATCCAAAGTGCGCCCTCGCCCGTCATCGCGCCCAGACCTCGGAACAGGTGCAGGCAGTAGAACGCACCGAAGGCCAGACCCACCGCCCGTCCAGTGCCGGTGGTGAGCTGCGCCGCTAGAGCGGCCAGTCCCGCCCCCGTCCACACCGCCATACCGGTGACAAGGGCCAGGGCGACGGAACCGGCCACCGGCATCCCGGAGACGAGTAGTCCGCATGCGATCAGCGCGGCGAGTACGACACCCGCGCTCAGAGCGATGGTCAGCGCCGCGGCCAGGTCCGCGTGCCGCCCCAGGGGCAGCCCGCCGAGCAGTTCGCGCCGACCGGAGGATTCCTCCGCTCGGGTGCCCCGCACGACCAGCAGCACCGCACCCAAGGCCGCGCACATCGTGCCGACCGCGAAGGCCTGCTGTGCCGCCAAGGCCTCGGCGGTGTCGGCGAAGGCCCTGCCCTGGAACAGGACGAACATCGGCACAGTCTGGAGCTGCTCCCACCTCTCCTGCCGGTCCTGGGCCGTGGGATAGGTGATCTCGGCCGCGGCCACCCCGCCCAGGACGCCCCCGGCGGTGACGGCCGTCCAGACCGCGATCAGGAACCGGTCGCGGCGCAGTGCCAAGCGGGCCAGGTGCCCCGTGCCCAGAAGCGGGCCGGGCCGCCGACCCGGTCGAGCCACCCTCGTGGTGCCGGGCCTGCTCGCCGGGCTCGTGGGGGCGTTCATCGTGTCTCCCCGACAGCGGCACCGTCACGGGCGTCCGCGGCGTAGTGGCGCAGGAACAGCTCTTCAAGGGTGGGTGGTCCGGCGGCGAGGTCGCGCACACCCACCCTGGCCAGGTGAGCGAACAGCGTGTCCAGGGCACCCGGGTCGGCGTGCAGGCGCACACGCGCGCCGTCCTCCGATACCTCGTGCACCCCGGGCAAGTCGGCGAGCCCGTCGGGGGAACCGGTGAGTTCGGCGGTGACGGTAATCCTGGACAGGTGGCGTAGTTCGGCCAGGGTCCCGCTCTCCGCCGTGCGCCCGGCGCGAATGATGCTCACCCGGTCACAGAGCGCCTCGACCTCGGAGAGGATGTGGCTGGACAGCAGGACAGTACGTCCGCGGTCCCGCTCCTCGGCGACGGTCTGCCGGAAGACCGACTCCATGAGCGGATCGAGCCCGGAGGTGGGTTCGTCCAGCACCAGTAGTTCGGTGTCGGCGGCCAACGCTGCCACCAAGGCGACCTTCTGCCGGTTGCCCTTGGAGTAGGCGCGCCCTTTGGTGCGAAGGTCCAGGTCGAAGCGGTCCGCGAGTTCGGCGCTGCGCCTGGGATCGGCACCGCCGCGGATCCGGCCCAGCAGGTCCAGGATCTCGCCGCCGGACAGGCCCGGCCAGAGGGTGACGTCACCGGGGACGTAGGCCAGACGGTGGTGGAGTTCGGCCGCCTCGTGCCAGGGGTCTCCGCCCAGCAGACGGACGGTACCGGCACTGGCACGCATCAGGCCGAGCAGGATACGCAGGGTCGTAGTCTTCCCGACCCCGTTCGGCCCAAGGAAGCCGTGGACCTCCCCGGTGGCCACGTTGAGGTCCAGGCCGTCCAGCGCGGTGGTGGCTCCGAAGCGCTTGACGAGCCCGGTGATCTCCAACGCGCTGGCGGTCGTGCTCATCCTCCCTCCCTGTGGCGAGGATCCGTAGGTGCGCCGGTGTGAGTTCCGGTATCGCTCAGGGAGCCGGTGATCTTCCGGCCCTGGTCGTGTTCGAAGAAGTCGGACACGGATGTGTAGACGGCGGCCATGGCAAGACCCACCCGCGGGGCGTGTTCGGGATCAAGGGTGTCGGCCTCCATCCGCCTGGACAGGTGGGTGTGCAGGACCAAGGGCCCCAGATGCATGGCCCCCATGACCGCGGCGGCGTCCCGGACGGCCTCGGAACCCGGGGGGAAGCGGTCGGGCCACCGTTCGGACAGGAAGCGCTCGGCGAGATCGGCGCCCGCCTCGAACAACCCGTCAGCCGACACCGACCCCTCCACCAGGGCACGGGCCAGGTACCGGGAGCTGGCCTGGCTGGAGAGGTACATCGAAGTGGCGAACCCCGGTTCGGAGACCCCTTCTTCCAGCGCCCGGTGGGCCTGATCGAGCAGGGTGCCGACCGCATGGGCGTCGCAGGCCTCGCGCAGCCCTTCCTTGGATCCGAAGTGGTGGCGGATCAGGCCAGTGGAGACGTCGGCCTCGGCGGCGATCAGCTGCACGGTGGCACCCTTGGCGCCGTGTTCGGCGAAGACCTTCAGGGCGGCGTCGCGGATGCGGGCGCGCCCGGTGAGATCGGAGCCGGGTTCCGGTCGTGTGTTGGGGTTCATACGACAAGACTACACGCTTGTGTAGTTAATTATAAGGATGTGTAGCGCTGGGTTCCGGCACCCGGACTTCCCGTGGTGCGTTCGCGAACCGCACCGGACAGCGGTGTTACCCCGGGCCGCAGGCGGGAAGGCCTCCTCGCGGACGCGCCCCGAGCCAACACCTGACGCGGAGCCGCCCGTGACCGCAACCGGGGACACCGAGGGAAGGCTCAGGGATGGCCACACAGGACGACACAGTCATCGACCTTGGCGAGGTCCGCCGGGACACGGGGGACCTCGTGGGCGGCAAGGCGGCCAATCTCGGCGAGATGATCGCGGCCGGTGAACCCGTACCCCCCGGGTTCTGCGTCACCACGATCGCCCACGCCTCAGGGAAGGTGCCCGCCGAGGAGATCGTCCGGGCCTATGAAGCCCTGGGCGGCGGCAGAGTCGCGGTGCGCTCCAGCGCCACGGCCGAGGACCTGCCCGACGCCAGCTTCGCCGGGCAGCAGGAAACCTACCTCGACATCGAAGGTGCCGACGCCCTCGCGGACGCGGTCCGACGCTGCTGGGACTCCCTCGACAACGAGCGCGCCGTAGCCTACCGCGAGGCCAACGGCACCGACCGGGCCGAAGTGCGCATGGCTGTCGTGGTGCAGAGGATGGTGGACGCCGCCACCGCCGGCGTCATGTTCACCGCAGACCCCCTCACCGGGTCCCGAGACCGCACCGTGGTCGACGCGGTCCGCGGCCTGGGCACCGGGGTCGTTGACGGGTCGGTCGAACCAGACCGCTACGCCGTCGAAGCCGGGCGCCTCCCTAGCGACGTCGAGGGCTGTCTCACCCGTGACCAGGTGGCCACCTTGGCCGCCGCCGGACAACGGCTCCAGAAGCTGTACGGCTCTCCGCAGGACGTCGAGTGGGCCCACGACCGCGACGGGGCCCTGTGGCTGCTCCAGTCCAGACCCGTCACGACACTGTTCCCCCTGCCTCCGCAGGACCTGCCCGACCTGCCCCGCCTCTACATGGAGATCGGGCACATGCAGGGCATGCTGCGCCCCTTCACCCCCGTGGGCGTTTCGATGCTCCAGGAGGTGTGGACCCGCTGGTGGGCGGTGGCCGGGTTCCCCGCCAACACCTCCGATCGCGATCCCCTCATGGTCGACATCGGCCGACGGCTCTACATCGACATTTCCGCCTTCCTGCGCAGCGCCCCGGTCCGGCAGAGAATGGCCGCGGGCATGGAGGTGTACGGTCCGCACGTGCGGGCGGCGGTGGAGCACCTTCTCGACGACCCGCGGTTCGCACCCCGCCACGGACTGCCGTTCTCCGCGCGCACAGGGCTCGCTGTGGCCGCCGCCGTCCTTCCAGCCGCCGCGCTCGGCGTCTGCAACGCCCTGGCCCGCCCCCCGGCAGGACGGGCCCGCGCCCATGCCGCCGTGAGACGGCTGCGCGCACTGCGGGGCCCGGGATCGAAGGCGGGCGCGCGGGAGCGGCTGGACTGGGTCGCCGGGGACGCCTTCAAAGAGATGCTCGGCCCGGACCTCCTGGAGGTGATGGGCCCGGTCTTCGCCGGGATCATCACCGGCATGGTCCCGGCGGTCCTGCTCGACGGCGTCGCCACCAAGGAGGAGACCGACACCGTTCTGGGCGGCCTACCGCACAACGTCACCACCGAGATGGACCTGGCCCTGTGGCGGATCGCCGAGCGTGCGCGGGTCCACGGTGACCTGTTCGCCCGGACACCCCCTGACGAGCTCGCCACCCGATACTGGGACGGGGACCTGCCCGACATCGGGCTGGACGCCTTCCTGGACGCGTACGGGCACCGGGCCGCTGCCGAGGTGGACCTCGGTGTACCCCGATGGCGCGAGGACCCCGCCCCGATCTTCGGGTCGATCGCCAACTACCTGCGCCTGGAGGATCCCGAACAGGCTCCGGACCGCCGGTTCCAGCGGGCGGCTGCCACCGCCGAGGCCAAGCTCGCCGAACTCAGCGCCCGAGCGGTGCGTGCCCGCCCAGTGCGCGGGCGGCTCGCGGCCTTGCTCATGCGCCGCTCCCGCGAACTCACGGGTATGCGCGAGTACGCCAAGTTCGCCTGGCTGGTGCCGTTCGCAGAGATGCGCCGCCAGCTGCTCCTGGCCGGGGAGGACCTGGTCGGCAGGGGTCTGTTGGAGGAGCCGGGCGACATCGTGTTCCTGGAGATGGACGAAGCCCGATCGGCCGCAGCCACGAGCACCGACCAGCGGGCCCTGGTGGCCGACCGTCGCCGCTTCCACCAGCGCGAGCTGCGGCGCCGTTCCGTTCCAGGGACGCTTCTGACCGATGGCACGAATGTGGAGGCCACCCTGCCCGCTCCGCCCGTGGAGGCGGGCGGGCTGCCCGGGTCGCCCGCCGCGCCTGGACGCGCGGAGGGCAGGGCCAGGGTCGTTATCGACCCGAGCGGCGCCCGATTGAAACCGGGAGAGATCCTGGTGGCTCCGACCACCGACCCCGGCTGGACCCCGCTGTTCATGACCGCCGCCGGGCTGATCACGGAAACCGGTTCACCGATCGCGCACGGCCCCACGGTGGCCCGCGAGTACGGCCTCCCCGCGGTGATCTGCGTACGGAACGCCACCACCGTCATCCGGACCGGAGACCTCCTACGGATCGACGGCACAGCGGGAACCGTCACCGTGGTCGACGAGAACCCCTGAAAACCCTCCGGGAGACCACCGTGTCCCAAGCACAGCTCACCATCGCGATCACCGGGGCCAACTCTGGGATCGGTCTCCGCGCGGCCGAACAGCTGGCTGCTGACGGGCACCGTGTCCTCGCCCTGTGCCGTGACGCGGTTCGGGGCGGGACCGCGCTGGACCGTATCAACAGCCGCGCGAAGTCCCCGGCTCGGTTGGTCGTCACCGACCTCGCCGACCCAGAGTCCATCCAGGCCGCGGCGGATAAGCTCACCAGCGAGCTGGACCACCTCGACGTCCTGATCAACAACGCCGCTGTCTTCGACCAGACGATGCGCGCACCCCGGTTCACCTCTGACGGACACGAACTCTTCTGGGCCACCAACCACCTGGGGCCGCACCGACTCACCGCCGCTCTCAGCCCACTAATGGCCGCCGCTCCCAAGCCCCGCCTGGTCACGGTCGCGAGCAAGGGACTCGTCTCCATGCCGTGGGTGAAGATCCGTTTCGATGAACTCGACTCACCCCGCTGGTACAGCCCGACCCGGGCCTACTACCACGCGAAACTGGCCCAGGTCATGGCAAGCCTGCGCATCGCCCAGCACGCCCGGGGCACGGTCGACGTGGTCTGTTTACGCGTTCCGGCGGTACGGCTCGACGCCGACAGGCTGGCCGCCATGCCCTGGTTGCTTCGCACCCTGTACGCGCCGAAGAACCGGGCCGCGCTCGCACCGGACCAGCTGGCCAGGACCTACGGCCGCGTCGCCACCCGCCCGGCTCCCTGGAACGGCCGCGTTGACGCGGGGCCCGGCGATCGGAACGCCTTGCGAGGGGTCTACCGCGACGAAGGGTGCCGCCCCGTTTCCGCGCCACCGTTCGCCAACGACCAAGGAGCCCGCGAGCGCCTGTGGCAGGTCAGCCAGCAGGAGACCGGGCACCCGGAGTGGGCCTGGTGAGAAGGGGTTCGCGCCGTTCTCCGCGGATACGGGCACGGGTCAGCCTCCCTCGGGAACGGCGGGAAGCAGGCCGACCTGTCGGTAGACCGACCGCAGATACCACTCCGCTTCTGCGATGTCCAGGGGCACCGGCTGCAGAACACGGTAGATCACGGCGCCGACCATCATGTCGATGAGCGCGTCGGGCCGGACCAGCAACAGGTCGGAGAGCCCTTCCGCTGCGGGCCTGAGGACGACGATGTCGTCCCCGAGGGGGTCACGGACGGTTGCGCCGCCGCGCGGGTCGGTCGTGGGTGCCAACAGGACCCAGTGTGATCCGAGTTCGCCGTGCAGGCGGGTCCGGCTTCCGTCCTCGCGCAGGCATGCCAGGTCCGGAAACCGGTCACCCGGCTCAGTGCTTTTGGATGTCGTGAGGGGACGGCGGCCGCCCAGAGGGCCCTTGCGGTAGCTCACGCCCAGCTGGGAAGCGACAGCAGTGGCCCAGCGCTGACCGATGGCAGGTCGACGAGTGAGCAGCACGTGCTCACGCAGTACCGCGCCCTCGCCCAGTTGAAGTCTGGAGGTCGCGGTGGTCGTGTGTAGAACCGTTTCGGCCAGTGGCCGCCGCTTGGCTTGATAGGTGTCCAGCAGTGCCGACGAGGCCTTGCCGCGCAGGACGAGAGCGAGCTTCCAGACGAGGTTCTCCGCGTCCCCGATTACAGTCTTCATCCCCTGGCCGCCCATAGGCGAGTGGAGGTGCGCCGCGTCCCCCGCGATCAGGACCCGGCCGTGGCGATAGGCGTCGGCCAGCAGCCGCGTATCGGCGACCGGAGCTCCGGGGAACGCCTCGCCGACGAGCTTGCCTGTGGCGGAGTGGGCCCCGCCGACCCCCACGAGCCACCGCGCCCGAATCTGACTTCCGCTCTCCACCAAGGCGACGACCCTGTCGGATTCCTGCTGAACCTCCTCCCACCGCCTGCCCCACTCCACCGCGCCGCTCAGCTCCGCGAACCGTTCCCGTAGGGCTTCCTCAATCCGCGACTGCGGGGCGGCTGGTGCGCAGTCCGGCATCACCGAAGCGCACCACCGAGACGGGCTCGCCTGCCACGTGCACCGTGATGGTGAGCGCCGATACCGCCTCCTTCGGCAGATCCCCCAGCGCCCCAACCGGTCGAGCACCTCGGCACCCCGTGCGTGCAGGAAGTTCGCCCGCGAACTCTGCGAAGGGCCGCACGCGGAGTCGATCACCCGAACGGAGGCGCCCTGGAGTGCGAGCGCGCACGCTGCAGTCAATCCGGTGGGCCCAGCCCCCACCACCAGCACATCGATGTCGTCCATGGCCACCTCGGCCACAGATTTGAGGTCGGGATCGTGTGGGGCCGGGCACACAGCGCGAAAGAAGACCGGCGGGGACGGCATCCCGCCGGTCTGCATCGTTTCCGCCTGCGTTGGCGTTCCAGCCCCCGCATCCGGTGCCGCACCCGTCGGCGGGCCCCGGACCCGAGCCGCGGTCAGCTCTTGGTGTTGGTGGAGTACGAGTGCGCTCCGGTACCCGCGAGCTTGCCGCCGTCGACGATGAGGTACTCGTCGCGGATGGCCGAACCGGCGAACCACGACTCCAGGATCTCCCTGGTCCCCGCCGCGTAGCGGGTCTGGGCGGACAGCGAGGAACCGGAGATGTGCGGGGTCATGCCGTGGTGGGGCATGCGGCGCCACGGGTGCTCCGGACCTGGGGGCTGGGGGAACCACACGTCACCCGCGTACCCGGCGAGCTGGCCGCTCTCCAAGGCGCGGACGATGGCGTCCTGGTCGCAGATGCGGGCGCGGGCGGTGTTGATGAGGTAGGCGCCGCGCTTCATGGTGGCGAGGAGGCGGTCGTCGAAGAGCCCTTCGGTCTCGGGGTGCAGCGGCGCGTTGATGGTCACGACGTCGCAGACGGGCACCATCTCCTCGGCGCTGGCGTGGAAGGTGAGGTTCAGTTCCTCCTCGACCTCGCGCGGCAGGCGGTGCCGGTCGGTGTAGTGCAGGTTCACGTCGAAGGGGGCCAGCCTGCGCAGGACCGCCAGGCCGATGCGGCCGGAGGCCACCGTGCCCACGTGCATGCCCTCCAGGTCGTAGGAGCGCTCCACGGAGTCGGCGATGTTCCAGCCGCCGTCGAGCACCCAGTTGTGGGCGGGCAAGTAGTTGCGCACCAGGGACAGGATCATCATGACCACGTGCTCGGCCACGCTGATGCTGTTGCAGTAGGTGACCTCGGCGACGGTGACGCCGTGCTCGATGGCGGCGTCCAGGTCGACGTGGTCGGAGCCGATGCCCGCGGTGACGGCCAGCTTGAGCTTGGGCGCGCGGGCGATGCGCTCGGCGGTGAGGTAGGCGGGCCAGAAGGGCTGTGAGATGACGACGTCGGCGTCGGGCAGCTCGCGGTCGAAGACCGAGTCGGCCCCCTCTTTGTCCGAGGTCACGACCAGGGTGTGTCCCTGGCTCTCGAGGAACCTGCGGAGTCCGAGTTCCCCGGAAACGCTGCCCAGCAGCTCTCCGGGGGTGAAGTCGATGTCGCTCGGGGTGGGCAGGGTCTGGCCGTCGGGGTACTGGTCGATGCGGGGCAGTCCGTCGCGGGCGTAGGTTTCGGGTTGGCCGCTGACCGGGTCTGCATACAGTACACAGAGAATCTTCGCCATGGTGTCCTCCGCTGTGGCGTTGCGGGGTGGGTACACCTCCAGGCTCACCCGCCCGCCGGCCGACGGTCAAAGCGAAAGTACCTATGCGGCGATAGCCCCCGCCTATGCGCCCCGCTCAGGCGCCCGCGGTGCCGGTACGCCGAGCCGGGTGTCGGCGCGCCTTGCCAGGTGCCGCTGGAGCAGGCGCTCCAGGTCACCGCGCACGTCCAGCCACCGAACGACCTCCAACAGCGCGCCCGCCAGCAGCGACCCTGGGTCGCGATCCGCCACGACCAGGCCGACCCTCGGGAACCTGCCGGGATCCGCCATCCGCACGAGGCACATGCCCTCGGGCACCCCGAACATGTTCAGCCAGGCGTGGGAGACCACACTCGACCACTGCCGCGTGGCCACGTGCGCGTAGAGCGCCGCGACCGTGTCGGTCTCGATCGCCGGGACCGCGGCGGCGCCCGCCTCGGCGAAGAAGCCGTCGAGGATGCGCCGGTTGCGCATGTCCGGGGTGAGCATGCACAGCGGCAGTTCGGCGGCCTCGGCCCAGCGCACCGTGCCTCGGTCGGCGAACCTGCCGTGCAGCGGGGTGAGGAGCAGGTAGCGCTCCTCGTACAGCGGTGTGATCCGCACGTCGCCCACCTCGCCGTCGTCGACGTAGGTGACGGCAGCGTCGAGGTCGAACTCCCCGAGCCGACGGGAGATCTCCTGCGACGGAAGCGATTCGAGCGCCACCCCGGCGTCCGGGTGGCGCTCGCAGAAGGGGGTGGTGAGCAGGGGCGCCACAGGGAGGGCCGTCGGGATCGCCCCCACGCGCAGTACCCCGGACAGGCTGCCCGCCATGGAGGACAGGTCCTCGTGCAGGGCGTCGCACTCGGCGAGGATGCGGTGCGCCCACCACAGGACGCGCTCCCCCTCCTTCGTGAGCCCCTCGTAGCGGCGGCCCCGGTGCACGATGGACACGCCGAGGTCGCGCTCCAGCTTGCTGATCCCGGCCGAGAGCGAGGGCTGGGAGACGTGGCAGGCGTCCGCCGCCCGTGCGAAGTGCCCCTCTCGGGCGAGCGCGGACAGGTACTCCATCTGGCGCAGGAGTACCGAGGAGGCCCGGCTGCCCATGCGCCCGTCCGTGGTGGTCACCCCGTCATAGCTCCTCTTCTCCGCCCGCGTACTCGTTGTAGGTCAGCCGGGTCCGTTCGGTGTGTTGGTTCATCAGCGCGGTGGCCGCGTTGACGTCGCGCGACTCGATGGCCCAGAGGAGCTCCTCGTGCTCGTCCCACGAGGCGGAGCCCCGGATACGGGCGACGGGGGTGTAGTACCAGCGCACCCGGCGATCGACCTGGGCGGCCAGTTCGGTGAGCACCTTGTTGCCGGAGGCGACGGTGATGGTGCGGTGGAACTCGGCGTTCAGCCGGACCACGGCCTCGGTGTCGCCCGTCTCGGTCGCCCCCCGGCCCGTGGTCACCAGCTCCTTGAGGTGGGCGATCTGCTCTTCCGTGGCGTTCTCCGCAGCCAGCCGGGCGGACTCGGTCTCCAGCAGGGAGCGGACCACCAGCAGCTGGTCGGCCTCGGTCTCGGTGGGCGTGTGCACGAACGCCCCGTAGCCGGGATGCAGGTCCACCCACCCCTCGTTGCTCAACCGCTGCATCGCTTCACGCACCGGCTGGCGGGAGACCCCGAGCTGCTCGGCGAGTTCGGTCTCCACCAGGTGCTGCCCCGGGGACAGCGCCCGGGTGGTGATGAGGTCGAGGATCGCTTCGTAGACGGCCTCACGTAGAGGCACGGGCCTCTGGATCCTGCCTGCGGCGGGTTTCAGCCCCTGCGTTGACATGGGACGGCTCCTGGTCTCTCAGATCTGGGGTTTTCTCAGAAGTGTAGACAGTGTACGAAATCCTTTCCGGATCACCCCGGCAGTTCCACCAACTCGACCCTCCCCCAGCCCCTGCGGGGCGGCACGACCGCGTACCCGTCGGCCACCCCGGCGGCGCGCAGATCGGCCGGCCCGCTGTGCGGCACGGGCGCGGCCAGGTCCCGACTGACCCGCACCGGGACCAGGGTGGTCTCGTGCGCGCGCGCCCGGGGCGCCCCGACCAGGCGGACCCTGCGCCCGGTGTGCGCGGGGTCGGGGCGGCCGGTGATCCCGCTCAGGAGCGGGACCAGCAGGGTGAGCGCGGCGACCAGCGCGGCGTTCGGGTTGCCAGGAAGACCGACGACGAAGGTGCCTGACTCCAGGGAGGCCAGCAGCTGTGGATGGCCGGGCCGGCAGGCCACCCCGTCGATTCGGACCTGGGCACCCGCGTCGTCGAGCGCCCCGCGCAGGTGGTCGGCCGGACCGGCCGAGGAAGCGCCGCACACCACGATCACGTCGGCGGTCCGACCCCCTTCCAGTGCGGCCAGCATCGCGGGGCGGTCGTCACCGATCAGGGTGGTTTCCTCCAGGGCACCTCCGGCCCAGGCCACCAGGCCGGGCAGCACGGGCCCGATCGCGTCCCGGACCGTCCCCGGCGCGGGGACCCCGTGCTGGGCGACCTCGTCCCCGGTGACCAGGGCGCGGACCACCGGGCGCACCACCGGGATCGTGTCCCGTCCCAGGCTGGCCGCCAGCCCCAGCAGCGCCGGGGTGACCGGTGAACCGCCCGGGGCGACCAGCGCGCCGGTCGGGGTGGTCTCGCCCCGGCGCCGGACGTGCCGCCCCGGCTCGGCTTCGCCCCGCAGGCCGCCACCGTCGACGGCGGCCTGTTCGTACGGGATCACGGAGTCCGTGCCGAGAGGGACGACGGCCCCGGTGGCCACCTCCACCGCCTCGCCCGCTCGCAGCCGGTCCACCGGCCCGCGGTGCCCCGCGAGGGCGTGCCCCCGCAGCGCCCAGGGTCCGCGGCCGGCGACCGCGTAGCCGTCCATGGCCGCGCTGTCGAGGGAGGGTACGTCGATGTCGGAAACGAGGTCCTCGCTGAGGGTGGCTCCGAGCGCCGCTGCCAGCGGTACCTCGACGCCGGACACCTCGGCGCCCTGCGCGAACGCCTGGGCCGCACTGCGCGCCAGGTGCCAGGGTTCGGGGGTGTAGGGGCGCGGCTCAGTGGGAAAGATCGGCGAAGTTCTCGAAAGGCTCCGGTCGGACATCTCTTCTCACCTCTGGGGGGTGTGGCCGGGCACGAAAGAGAAGCATACTGTATACAGTATGGAGAAAGAAGGTGTACCTATGCGAATCGCAGTTCTGGGCGCCGGCGCGATCGGAGCCTACGTGGGCGCGGCACTCCACCGGGGAGGGGCCGACGTCCACCTGATCGCCCGCGGACCGCACCTGCGCGCCATGCGCGAGCACGGCGTGCAGGTCCTGAGCGACCGCGGTGACTTCACCGTGCGCCCCCACGTGACCGACGACCCATCCGAAGTCGGACCCGTCGACTTCATCTTCCTCGGACTCAAGGCACAGCACTACGCGAGCAGCGCGGCCATGCTGCGGCCCATGCTCGGCCCCAACACAGCCGTGGTCGCCGCGCAGAACGGCATCCCCTGGTGGTACTTCCACGGGGTGGACGGCCCCCTCGAGGGCCGCAGGATCGAAAGCGTCGACCCCGGGGGCTCCGTCAGCCGGGCCATCCCGGTCGAGCGCGCCATCGGCTGCGTCGTCTACGCCGCCACCGAACTCGAAGGCCCGGGCGTCGTGCGCCACATGGAGGGCACCCGCTTCTCGATCGGCGAGCCGGACGGCTCGGACTCCCAGCGCTGCCGGGACTTCCAGGCCGCCATGACCGCCGGCGGCCTCAAGTGCCCGGTCGAGGCGGACCTGCGCGAGGACATCTGGGTCAAGCTCATGGGCAACATCGTCTTCAACCCCCTGAGCGCCCTGACCCGGTCGACGATGGCGCAGATCTGCCACAACCGCTCCACCCGCGGCCTGGCCCGCACCATGATGGCCGAGACCCTGGACGTGGCCTCCCGGCTCGGCGTGCACACGGGGATCTCCATCGACCGCCGCCTGGCCGGGGCGGAGCGGGCCGGGGACCACCGGACCTCAACCCTCCACGACCTGGAGCGGAACCGTCCGATGGAACTGGAGGTCATCCTGTCCGCGGTGGTGGAACTGGCCGACCTGACCGGGGCGGACGTGCCCGCCCTGCGCGCGGTCGACTCGGTGGCCTCGCTCCTCAACGCCCGCATGCTCGACCTGCCCGCCGTGGGGACGCCGGCTCCGGCCCCCGCCGAGGCCACCAGCGGCTGAGGCCGCACCCCAGCTATTGACGGAAACACGGCGGCAACAAATACTGTATTCAATATTCATGTAAGCGTCGCCTCCCGTCGCCCCACCGCAGTGCACACGCCGAGGCAGGAGATCCCTGACCCCGCTCCCGACCCCGGCACGACCTAGCGAGGCCCCATGCGCTCCAAGGCGTCAAGCACACCCATGACCCGACTCACCCAGCCCCTCGTCCGCGAGGACGGCGAGCTGCGCCCCGCCTCCTGGGAGGAGGCGCTGAGCCGAGCCGCCGCCGGCTTCCGCGACGGCGTGGACCGGCACGGGCCGAACTCCTTCGGCATGCTCTCGTGCGCCCGCGCCACCAACGAGATGAACTTCATGGCCCAGAAGTTCACGCGGGCGGTCATCGGCACCAACAACGTCGACTCCTGCAACCGCACCTGCCACGCGCCCAGCGTCGCCGGTCTGGCGGCGGCGTTCGGTTCCGGCGGAGGCACGTCCTCGTACGCCGAGATCGAGGACACCGACCTGATCGTGGTGTGGGGCGGCAACCCCCGCTTCGCGCACCCGATCTTCTTCCAGCACGTGCTCAAGGGGGTCCGCAACGGCGCCAAGCTGTTCGTGATCGACCCCCGGCGCACCTCCACCGCCGAGTGGGCCGACCGCTGGCTCGGCCTGAACGTGGGCACGGACATCCCGCTCGCCCACGCCGTCGGCCGGGAGATCCTGCACTCCGGGCTGGCCAACGAGACCTTCCTCAAGCGCGCCACCAGCGGCCTCGAGGAGTACCGCAAGCTGGTCGAACCCTGGACCCTCTCCGCCGCCGAAGCCGAGACCGGCGTCCCCGCCGAAGCGATCCGCGAACTCGCGCACTCCTACGCGCTCGCCGACCGCGCCCAGCTGTGCTGGACCCTCGGTATCACCGAGCACCACAACGCCACCGACAACGTCCGCTCGCTGATCAACCTCTCACTGCTCACCGGGCACGTCGGGCGCCACGGCGCCGGGCTGAACCCGCTGCGCGGGCAGAACAACGTGCAGGGCGGCGGCGACATGGGCGCGATCCCGGACCGCCTGGCCGGTTTCCAGAACATCCTGGACGACGAGATCCGCGCACCCTTCGAACAGGCCTGGGGCCGCTCCATCCAAGGCAGCAAGGGCAAAAACCTCACGCAGATGTTCGAGGCCATGGAGGAGGGCGAGCTCAAGACGCTCTACGTGATCGGCGAGAACCCCGTCCAGTCCGAGCCTGAGACGCACAAGACCACCAGTCGGCTGCGCAACCTCGACCACCTGGTCGTGCAGGACATCTTCCTCACCCGGACCGCCGAACTGGCCGACGTGGTGTTCCCGGCCAGCGCGTCCTGGTGCGAGTCCGACGGGACCTTCACCAACAGCGAGCGCCGCGTGCAGCTCGTCCGCAAGGCCCTGGACCCGCCCGAGGGGGCACGCGACGACATCGACATCCTGTGCGACATGGCCTCCCGGCTCGGCACCGACTGGGGCAGGCCGTCGGCGGAGGAGATCTGGGACGAACTGCGGTCGCTGTCCCCCATCCACCGGGGCATGAGCTACGCGCACCTGGCCGAACGCCAGGGCATCCAGTGGCCCTGTTACTCCGAGGACGCCGTCGAGCCCAGCTTCCTGCACGCGCGGCTGTGGTCGGAGGATCCGGAGGAGCGCGGCGAACCCGCTCCCTTCGGGATCGTGGGGCACTCGCCCCCGGTGGACCTCTTGGACGAGGACTACCCCTTCCGGCTCACGACCGGGCGCCGACTGGACGACTACAACACGGGCGTGCAGACCTCGGGCTTCTCCTCGCCGATGCGCCGGGGCGAGCTGCTGGACCTCTCCCCGGAGGACGCCGACAAACTCGGGATCCGCGACGGGGAAACGGTCCGGGTGTCGTCGCGCCGCGGGTCGGTGCTGGTTCCGGCCTCGGTCACCGATGCCATGCGGCCGGGGCTGGTGTTCATGACCTTCCACTTCCCGGACCAGGTCGACACCCAGCTGCTGACCATCGACGCCACCGACCCCATCGCCGGAACCGCGGAGTACAAGGCGGCGGCGGTACACATCGAGCGTGTGGAAGAGGGTGCGGTCACCACCGAAGAACTGATGACGTCCTGACGGCCCGCAGACAGCCCGTGACTGACGACCCGTGACCGACGCCGGGCCGCCGACCGCTGACACCCGGTCCGGCGGCGGCCCGGCAGCGGGTTTGACCGGTGGTGGGTCGGCCCGTCTCCCCAGCCCTTGAGCGGAGACGGTCCGGCCCGTCGCGCCTGGTCACGGCCGCACCGCGGGTGACCGGGCACCACCGGAGCGGATTGATATCGCTTCAGGAGCGAGGGTTGTCAATCCGACACCTGGAGCTTACCGTTTTCTGCATACAGAATACTGTGATCTGCCTTACAGGCGAGACAACAGGCGATACGAGGTGATCGAAGCGTGGACCTGCTATTCCGGGACGAGCCACCCACCGAGGCCGAGCGTGCGGCGGTCGAGAGTGTGCTCGGCCCACCCGCGTCCGGCTGGGAAGGCGGGATCCGGCAGGACTCGGACCTGCGCTACGCGGAGGGCGGGCACGAAGCCCGTGGCCGCCGCGACCTCCTGCTCCCCGCCCTGCACGCGGTCAACGACCGGATCGGCTGGATCAGCGAGGGGGCCCTCGACCACATCTGCCGCAGGCTGACCGTGCCCCCGGCCGAGGCCTACGCCGTGGCGACCTTCTACGCGCTGTTCGCCATGCACAAGCGCCCCCGGCGGGTCCTGCACCTGTGCACCGACATCGCCTGCGCGGCCTCCGGCTCCGGCAAACTGCGCGACCGGCTCGCCGAGCGGCTCGGGCCGGCCGGCGCAGAGGAAGGCGCAGAGGACGGCGCCACCACGTGGCACGAGAGCCCCTGCCTCGGGGTGTGCGAGCGCGCACCCGCCGCGCTGGCCCTGGAGGCCGGGAACCAGCCCCGCTACGCGCTCGCCGCCCCCGCAGAGGCCGCCGACGTGGACGCGCTGGCCGAGGCCAACGACCTGGGCCCGGAGGCCACGGGGCCCAACGGAACCCCCCTCCCGCGCCACGACACGACCTTCGCCACCGAACCGCTGGCCGGGCCCTCCCCCGAGCCACCGGTCCGGGAGGCGGTACCCGACGCGGGCGACCCCTCGCACGTCCTGCTCCGCCGGATCGGCAAGGTGGACCCGCTCAGCCTCGACGACTACCGCGCCGAAGGCGGGTACGCCGCTCTGCGCGAGGCCCTGCGCCTGGGGCCGGCCGGGGTCATCCGCGAAGTGACCGACTCGGGCCTCCTCGGCCGGGGCGGCGCCGCTTTCCCCACCGGGCGCAAGTGGCAGGCCACCGCCTCCCAGCTCGACACCCCGCACTACCTGATCTGCAACGCCGACGAGAGCGAGCCCGGCACCTTCAAGGACCGCGTACTCATGGAGGGCGACCCGTTCGCCCTGGTGGAGGCTATGACCATCGCCGGGTACGCGACCGGTGCCCAGCTCGGATACCTCTACATCCGGGGCGAGTACCCGAGGGCGCTCAACCACCTGGAGAACGCCATCGCCCAGGCCCGCGAACGCGGTTTCCTCGGCGAGGACATCCTCGGCTCCGGGCTCACCTTCGACATCGAGATCCGGCGCGGCGCCGGCGCCTACATCTGCGGCGAGGAGACCGCGATCTTCGGGTCCATCGAGGGCGAGCGGGGCGAACCCCGCGCCAAGCCGCCCTTCCCCGTGGAGAAGGGCCTGTTCGGCAAGCCGACCGCCGTCAACAACGTCGAGACCCTGGTCAACGTCCTGCCGATCGTGCTGAACGGCGGCGCCGCCTACGCCCAGGTCGGCACTTCCGGGTCGGCCGGACCCAAGCTCTTCTGCCTCTCCGGCTCGGTGCGCAGGCCCGGGCTCTACGAGCTCCCCTTCGGGGCCACCCTCGGCGACCTCGTCAACGCGGCCGGAGGGGTACACGAGGGCCGCAGCATCCAGGCCGTCCTGCTCGGCGGCGCGGCCGGTTCCTTCGTGCGGGGCGACGAACTCGACATCCCGCTCACCTTCGAGGGTGCCCGGGAGGCGGGCACCACCCTCGGCTCCGGCGTGGTGCTGGTCCTGGACGAGACCTGCGACCTGCCCGCGACCCTGGCCAGGGTCGCCGCCTTCTTCCGCGACGAGTCGTGCGGCCAGTGCGTGCCGTGCCGGGTCGGCACCGTGCGCCAGGAGGAGGCACTCCAGAGGATCAGCCGGGGCGGCGACCCCACCAGCGATGTGGAGCTGCTGCGCGAGGTCGGCTGGGCGATGCGCGACGCCTCGATCTGCGGCCTGGGCCAGACCGCGTGGAACGCCGTGGAGTCGGCCATCGACCGGCTCGGGCTCTTCCAGACCGACACCAGCGACGAAGGCGGCACCGGCGCCGCGAACCAGAACTTGACCAAGGAGGGCCGATGACCGCTCCCGTGTTCCTGTCCCCACCCAAGCGCCTGATCGACGCGACCATCGACGGCCAGGAGGTCCGTGTCCCCGAGGGGTCGAGCATCCTCGAAGCATGCGAGGACCGCGGCACCGAGATCCCCACCCTCTGCTACGGCGACACCCTCACCCCGCGCAACGCCTGCCGGGTGTGCGTCGTCGAGGTCGAGGGGTCGCGCACGCTCCCGCCCGCCTGCTCCCGAAAGCTGGAGCCGGGGATGAGTGTGCAGACCGACTCCGAGCGCGTACGGCACAGCCGCAAGCTGGTTCTGGAACTGCTGGGCTCCTCGGTGGACCTGTCCACCACCCCCAAGGTGCCCGAGTGGAACGAGCGCTACGAGGCCGACCCCGACCGGTTCGGCCAGCGCGCCGAACCCGCCCGGCTCGGCGAACGCGACTCCCGCCGCGCGGGCGAGCACGAGGCCGGCGACGGCAGCGTGGCCGCCACGGTCGAGCAACCCGTCAAGCGGGACAACGAGCTCTACGTGCGCGACTACTCCAAGTGCATCATGTGCTACAAGTGCGTGGACGCGTGCGGCGACCAGTGGCAGAACACTTTCGCCATCGGTGTGGCCGGGCGCGGCTTCGACACCCGGATCTCCACCGAGCACGACGCCCCGCTGCCCGACTCCGCCTGCGTGTACTGCGGCAACTGCGTGGAGGTGTGCCCGACCGGTGCGCTGTCGTTCGTCACGGAGTTCGACATGCGCGAGGCGGGCACGTGGGACGAGGAGCGCCAGACGGAGACGACGACGGTCTGTACCTACTGCGGGGTCGGTTGTAACGTGACCCTGCATGTGCAGGACAACGACATCGTCAAAGTCACCTCCCCGCACGACAACCCGATCACGCACGGCAACCTGTGCGTCAAGGGCAGATTCGGCTTCCAGCACGTACAGAACCGCGGCGACGGGTGAGGCCATGGGACGGGTCACCGTAAGGGAGAGGATCCTGCGCCTCAGGGACGGCGCCGTGAGCGAGCGCGTCGACACGCTGGTCGCGGAGGAGCCCCTGGAGATCAGGGTGAACGGCGCCCCGCTCAGCGTCACGATGCGCACCCCCGGGCACGACTTCGACCTGGCCGCCGGTTTCCTGGCCGGCGAGGGGGTGGTGCGGAGCGCCGCGGACATCCGCGCCATCCGCTACTGCGCCGGGGCCACGGAGGACGGGGTCAACACCTACAACGTCCTCGACGTCGACCTCGCCCCGGAGGTCCCGCCCCCGGACGCCTCCCTCGAACGCAATTTCTACACGACGTCGTCCTGCGGGCTGTGCGGCAAGGCCAGCCTGGACGCGGTACGGACCAAGGCCGCGTGGTCCGTGGCCGAGGACGACGTCCGCATCACCGCCGAGACCCTGACGGAACTGCCGGACCGCTTACGCGAGGCACAGCGGGTGTTCGACCGGACCGGAGGGCTGCACGCGGCCGGACTCTTCACCGAAAGCGGCGAACTCGTCGCTTTACGTGAGGACGTGGGTCGGCACAACGCCGTCGACAAGGTCGTCGGCTGGGCCGTGCGCGAGAACCGGTTGCCGCTGCGCGCCAGCGTGCTGATGGTGTCCGGCCGCGCGTCCTTCGAACTGGTGCAGAAGGCCTGGATGGCGGGCATCCCCGTGATGTCCGCGGTCTCCGCGCCCTCCTCGTTGGCCGTCGACCTCGCCCGCGAGGCGGGCAGTACCCTCGTCGGCTTTCTCCGCGGTGCATCCATGAACGTCTACGCCGGACGACAGAGAGTCCTCTTGGAGAAGGCGTTGATCCCGCCTTTGACGGCCCCAGGAGGGCTTGGACGTCCGGGACGGTAGACGCGGGCCCGCCCCGGTGCGATCCAGCCCCCCGCACCGGGCGGGCCCGACAGCTTCAAAGACCCATGGCTGAAGCCGCGGGCTCGCAGGTAGGTGCCCACCTGGGTGGTGGGGGACCTCCCGCGTCCGGCACCCTCCTACTCATCTGGAGGGGCGGGGGCGGGGGCGGGGGCGGGGGCGGGGGCGGCTGACTGGCGCCCCCGCGATCCACGCACCCTCACCCCGACAGGCGAGTTTGCGCCAAGCATCCACATCGGCGGGCAACACCGCACCACAGCCCCGGCAGACAAGTGGCTGGGAGCTTGCTGTTGGTTGCGGGGTCTGCGTGGGTGGAAGCTCCCCGCGAGAGGAAGCTCCGCGCGAGAGGAAGCTCCGCGCGAGAGGAAGCTCCGCGCGAGAGGAAGCTCCGCGCGAGAGGAAGCTCCGCGCGGGTGGGGGTTTGTTGTTGGGTGCGGGTTGCCCCGTTTCCTGCCGCTTGATGGTGGCCGTCTCCGCTGCGCGCGTCAAGGTCGTCGCCATCGAGCGCTTCGCGCGTCATTGGCGCTCCACCTTGACCCGCTTCGCTGCGACGGCGGGTCGGCGGCAGTCAGGAAACGGGGGGCGTGTGGTCGGGGTGGCGACGGGTCCGGCCTTCGGCCGGGTACTGCTCCGAGCCTGCGGCCCGGTCCGGCCGTGGCCGGCCGGGTTCCTTCCCGTGGGTCTGGTTGTGTCGGCAGGCGCGTCGCAATCTAGTGGCCAGTGGGCGACGAAGGGCCCGATCAGGCCGGGCGGGTGGCTGGGCGCGTCCCACCGGTCTTGCGGCTCGGTGGGTGGACCGGTCGGGGCGGGGTGGTGCTGTTGGACCGGTCGGGTGTGGGTTCCAGGGCATCGAACCCCCCTGCTGGAGTCATTTTGGGCACCGAGATTGCCTCCAGGGAGGGGGTTCACCGGCCCCCGGGTGCTTCTGGGCGGGGGTCGGTGTCCCGGGTGCCTCCACCGGGGGTAGCGGCCGCCCCCCGGGGGGGGGCGGTCTCGGTGTCCGAAACCGGCCCGGTGGGGGTGTCCGTTGCGTCCGAAACCGGTTGATCCCCGATGATCTTGCCCCTGTCTCAACCCTCGGCCGTCGAGGGTTGAGACAGGGGCAAGATCATCGGGGAAGGGGGAGCTGAGTCCGACCGAAAGCCCGGTGGGACGCGCTCGGCCATGCGCCCGGCCTGTTCGGGTCCTTCGTCGCCGGCTGGTCACTGGATTGCGACGCGCTGGCCGAGGAAGCCAGACGGACGGGCAGGAATCCGGCCGGACACGGCCGGAGGGCCGGGGCACCCGGCCCGGCCGGGCGAAGCCCGGCCCACCGGGCCGAAGGCCCGGGGCCCGAAGGGCCCCTTGGGGCCCCGACCACACGCCCCCGTTTCCTGACTGCCGCCGACCCGCCGTCGCAGCGAAGCGGGTCAAGGTGGAGCGCCAATGACGCGCGAAGCGCTCGATGGCGACGACCTTGACGCGCGCAGCGGAGACGGCCACCATCAAGCGGCAGGAAACGGGGCAACCCGCACCCAACAACAAACCCCCACCCAGCGAGCCCACAGCGCCCACAGAGCCCACAGCGCAAAACCCCCAGTGAACGCCTAGCTTCCTCGCCCAATATCGGTGAAAAAGGCCCCGGAAGCGGGTCACTCCGCTCCGGGGCCTCTTTTTCATGTCCCCCTCAACCGGCTGGGGTGCCTGCCCGCCCTCCGAGTCAGAACCGCCCCTCCGGGTGCAGGGAGTGGTGGGGGAAATTACCGGGCAGCCGTTCGCCCGCCGGACCGCGGGTCACCGCGTGCACCAGGAGCTCGCCGCCGACGAAGGCGCCCCGCCAGGACTCGCCCCAGCCGCCGAACAGCTCGTCCTTGTCACCTCGCGATCGGGGCCGGTTCACCCCGACCTTGAAGGCGCGGACACCGGCGGCGATCCGCTCGGCGGTGTCGACGTCGTCGCACGAGAGGGTCGCGACCAGCGCCCCGTTGCTGGCGTTCATCTCCGCGAGCAGCTCGGCCTCGGTGTCCACCAGGACGATGGAGTCGACCGGGCCGAAGGGCTCGGCGTGGAAGAGCGGTGAGGGGCGCGGCGGCTCGAGGAGGGCCACCGGGGCCACGTAGGCGTCCGCGTTCTGGCCGGGGAGCAGCCGGGCGTCGTCGAGGGAGCCGCGGTGGATCGGCACCGCTCCTCCCGCGACCGCGGCGGCGACGCGCCCGGTGAGGTCCTTGGCCTTCGAGGCGTTGATGAGCGGGCCGAAGTCGAGTTCTGGCAGGTCGTCCCCGGGCGAGTCGACCGCCAGGGGGTGACCGAACCGGACGGCGGAGACCGCGTCGAGGTAGGCCCTCAGGAACCCGTCGAAGTGGGAGCGCTGGACCACGAAGCGGGGGTAGGCGGTACAGCGCTGCTTGGCGTAGTCGAAGGTCTTGCGGATCTGGCCGGTCAGGGTGTCCCAGTCCGAGTACTCCCACACGCCCCAGCAGTTGAGGCCCTCCTGTTCGAGGATGTGGGGGCGCTCCAGGTCGGCCAGGTCAGACGCGACCCGGCCGCCCGAGTCGCGTCCGCCGACGAAGGAGACGCACCCGATCCCCGGGCCGCGCACCAGGACCGGGGACAGTTCGCGACCGCCCCCGCTGAGCAGGGTGAAGGGCAGACCCTCGCGCACGGCCAGGGCGGTGGCCAGGGTGAGGCAGACGAGTCCGCCGTCTGTGGGGGTCTTGGCGACGACGGCGTTGCCCGCCAGCGCCTGGACGCACATCGCGTGCGCGAGGACGCTCATGGGGTAGTTCCAGCTGGCGATGTTGCTGACCGGCTCCGGCAGGGCCTCCCTGCCCTCGAGCATGCGGTCGATCTCCGCGGAGTACCACTCCACGCCGGTGACGGCCCGGTCGACGTCCTGGCAGGCGAGCCGCCACGGCTTACCGATCTCCCAGACGAGCGCGAGGGCGAGGGTGTCCCGGTGCTCCCGCCAGGCGCGGACGGTGGCGTCCACCCGGCGCTTGCGTTCAGCGAGGGGGATCGTGCTCCAGGAGCGGTGCTGGCGCCCGGCCTCGGCGACGGCGGTGGCCGCGGTCCCGCGGTCGAGCAGGGGCGGTGCGGAGCAGGCGGCGCCGTCGACGGGGTTGAACGCGACCTGGGGCTCCCCGTCGTCGTGCCACTCGCCACCCCAGTGGTTGTGCACCCGGTGGGCGCCGAAAGCCTCCGGTGCGATCTCACGACAGCGGGCGTACACGGACGCCCACTCGGTCCCCGGCTTGAGCGTGCGTGTCATCGGCTGGTCGGCACCGCCCCGGCCTGGGAGGGGGTGCCCGCCTCCTCTCCGGTGCCGTTCCCGCTTCCGGGCACGAGGACGCGGGCCAGCTGGGCGGTCTCGGTCGGGGTCTTGCCGACCTTGACACCCACAGCCTCCAGAGCCTCCTTCTTGGCCGCAGCCGTACCCGAAGAACCCGACACGATGGCACCCGCATGGCCCATCGTCT